>RFVE01000120.1 GCA_009922585.1 Planctomycetia bacterium | reverse complement strand
ACCTCTGTGAGCGGATGGAAGCGGATATTGATGATGTTCGCCGCGGCATTGGCCACGATAGCCGGATTGGCTTTGCCTTCCTGTTTCCGGGGGCCGGGTATGGCGGGAGTTGCTTTCCCAAAGACGTCCAGGCGCTCGCGGCCATGGCCCGCGAGCACGACTGTGACAATCGGATGCTGACTGCGGTGCATGAGACCAACCGCGAGCAGAAGCAGGTGCTGGGCAAAAAGCTGCTCACCTTCTTTGGCGGTTCGCTCGCCGGTCGACGGATTGCGATTTGGGGCCTGGCCTTCAAGCCGCGGACCGACGATATTCGTGACGCTCCTGCGCTCGATCTGATTGATCGCTTGCTTGATGAGTCAGCAGTGGTTCGGGTCTTCGATCCGGAGGCAATGGATCATGTCCGAGCCCGCTACGGTGAGCGAATTGAGTATGCCGCCGATCCCCTGGATGCGGCGACCGCCGCCGATGCCCTGGCTGTGGTGACCGAATGGGGTGATTTTCGTCGGCCAGATTTTGGTCTCCTCCGGCAGACCATGGCAGCCCCCGTGATTTTCGACGGCCGCAACCTCTACGACCCAGCCGAACTGCGGGCGAAGGGTTTTTCGTACCACGCCATCGGCAAGCTGCCGGTCGATGGCCGCGAGGGCTGAACTCTCCCCACGAACGGAATGGCAGAAAGCGTGCAGTAGGCTGGCCGGTTGCCGCCGCCATTTGTGGGCTTCCTGATGAATCGGGTTTCATCCGCGCGATTGTGCCGCTGCGAAACAAAATGTGACGCTCTTGTTTGACACCCCTTTTTTCCGGTCGTTAAAGTTCCGGCTTCACCATGCGTCAGAAGGGCATCTGCTGCTGTTGCTCAGACGCGGTTACCTTCTTTCGGAGTTCCCTCGCTCGTGAACATTTTGCCTGCCCTCTGCATCGCCCAAGCGACCTCATGGATCATGCCTGCCTCCCTATTGGCAAGCAGTGAATCGGGGCCCTCTGCCTGGTTCTTCGGTATCTACGGTCTGTTCTGGCTTGTAGGGCTTGCTGGTGCGGGATACGCCCTCTGGCAGGCGTGGCAATTTTATCAGTGGATGGAAGGGCAGTCGGGGGGCACGGAAAAGAACATCGAGATTGCCGGCTACGTCCGGACTGGGGCCGACGCTTATCTCAGGCAGCAGTACAAGGTTGTGGCCGGCTTCTTTGCAGTGATCTTCATCTTGCTGCTGTTCATGGCCTTTGGGCTGAATGTTCAGAGTGCCTGGGTGCCATTTGCGTTTCTGTCAGGCGGGCTCTTCTCAGGGCTGGCCGGTTGGTTCGGCATGAAGACCGCCACGCTCGCGAGTAACCGCACGGCGGCCGGTGCAGAGAAGAGCCTGAACGACGGTCTCCAGGTTGCCTTCAGATCGGGTGCGGTGATGGGCCTGACCGTGGTCGGCCTCGGCTTGCTCGACATCGTGCTCTGGTTTTTCATCCTCTATTGGCTGGTGCCGCTCTTCGCGGCACCACTGTCGCTTGAGGAGATCACGGTCACGATGCTCTGCTTTGGTATGGGGGCGAGTTCCCAGGCCCTCTTCGCCCGGGTTGGCGGAGGCATCTTCACCAAGGCAGCGGATGTCGGGGCCGATCTCGTCGGCAAAGTCGAGCAGAACATCCCCGAGGATGATGCCCGAAACCCCGCCACCATTGCCGACAATGTTGGCGATAACGTCGGCGACGTGGCCGGCATGGGGGCTGACCTCTACGAAAGCTACTGTGGCAGCATTCTGGCAACGGCTGCCCTTGGCGTCGCAGCCTTTGCCGGGCCCGCTGAGTCCGACTATTTCCTCCAGTTGAAGGCTCTGTTCCTGCCGATGTTGATCGCTGCAGTTGGGATTGGTCTGTCGGTCTGGGGCATCTGGCAGGTCCGGACTGATGAGAACTCGTCGCAGAAGTCACTGTTAGCCGCCCTCGCCCGCGGCATCAATCTCTCAACCATTGCCATCGTCGGCGCAGCTGTGGTCCTGACCTTCCTCCTGCTGGGCTGGTCGCACATTGGAGTGTCCGTCAGTGTGATCGTCGGCCTGGTTGCAGGCTGGCTGATTGGCAAGTGGACGGAATACTCAACCAGTAATGAGTTTGCCCCAACCAAGGAACTGGCCGATCAGGCACTGACTGGCCCAGCGACTATCATCATCGGCGGTGTCGCTGAAGGAATGCTGTCGGTCTGGGCGCCGGTGCTGATCACTGGCGTGGCCACTCTGTTGGCATTCGGCTTCGCCAATGGCTTCGACTTTCGCGACCCGAATGCCTTTGCTCTCGGCCTTTACGGCGTCGGTATTGCGGCCGTTGGCATGCTCTCGACGCTTGGTATCACGCTGGCGACCGATGCCTATGGGCCAATAGCTGATAATGCCGGCGGCAATGCCCAGATGGCTGGTATGCCTGAGGTTGTCCGGGAACGCACCGACGCTCTTGATGCCCTCGGCAACACGACTGCCGCCACTGGCAAGGGCTTTGCGATCGGCTCAGCGGCGTTGACCGCATTGGCCCTGCTGGCCGCCTATGTTGAAGAGGTGCGGATCGGTTTTGAACGCTGGGGTGAGACTGCGGTGACCGTCACCGAGAGTGGTGCTGCCCAACCGGGTTCGTGGGTCAAGGTAGCCGATGGCGTGCTGGTGAAGGCCGGGGCCACCCCGGCGGAGAATCAGACTTGGCTGCTGGTCGATAAGCGGGAACTGGTGAAGCAGGTGCCCGACTACGCGAAGCTGCCGGGCGGTTCGGTTATTGAGAAGATGCCTGAGACCAAATCGCTTGAGGCTGCTCATGATCTGGTCGAGGTCAAGGCCGCTCGGATGGCTGACTTCATGCGGTTCTATGACGTCACGCTCATGAACCCCAAGGTGCTCGTTGGAATGTTTCTGGGGGCGATGAGTACCTTCGTCTTCTGCGCCCTGACGATGAAGGCCGTGGGCCGGGCCGCCAAGGGCATGGTCGAGGAGGTGCGGCGGCAGTTCCGTGAGAAGCCGGGCATCATGGAGGGAACTGAGACGCCCGACTACGCCGCCCCGGTGGCGATCAGCACCAAGGCTGCCCAGCGGGAAATGGTGCTGCCATCGCTGCTCGCCCTGCTGACCCCGGTGGTCGCCGGGATTCTGCTGGGCGTGGGTGGGGTGATGGGTCTGCTCGTTGGTGGGCTCACCAGTGGCTTCTGCGTGGCGGTCTTCATGGCGAATGCCGGTGGGGCTTGGGACAACGCCAAGAAGTACATTGAAAGTGGCGTGCACGGCGGCAAGGGAACTGAGGCTCACAAGGCGGCGGTAGTCGGCGACACGGTCGGTGACCCCTTCAAGGACACAAGCGGTCCCAGCCTCAACATCCTTGTCAAACTGATGAGTATGGTAAGTGTCGTTGCTGCGGGTCTGGTAGTGCGGTACAGCCTTGAGGCACTCGGCATCTTTTGAGCACGGGATTTGGCTTTCGCGTGGTGGCGAACGACCCGACTGGGTCGCGGGCCGGTCTGCTTGCCACTCTGCATGGTGAGGTTTCCACCCCGCTGTTCATGCCGGTGGCGACCCTCGCCTCAGTCAAGGGCGTCGATATCTGGCGGGTCGGTGAGACTGGCGCAGCGATGCTGCTGGCCAACACCTATCACCTCCACCTCAGGCCCGGCGAGGGCCTGGTGGCCCGCTCCGGTGGACTGGCCCGGTTCATGGGCTGGTCGGGACCAACGCTGACCGATAGTGGCGGCTATCAGGTCTTCAGTCTGGCCCAGCAGGTAAAGGTGACTGATCGTGCGGCGACCTTTCGATCGCACCTTGACGGCAGTGCCGTGGACCTGACGCCTGAGCGGGCGGTGGCTATTCAGGAGAAGCTCGGCGCCGACATCGCGATGCAGCTTGATCATGTGATCGGACTACCGGCCGACCGCTCTGCCGTCGCCGAAGCGATGGAGCGGTCACTCGTCTGGGCAGAACGGAGTCTCGCTGCCCGGCAGCGGGCCGACCAGGCTATGTTTGGCATTGTTCAAGGGGGGCTGGAGCCCGACCTTCGCGAGGCAAGTGCCCGCCAACTCAGGAGCCTGCCCTTCGAAGGCTATGCCGTCGGCGGTCTGTCGGTGGGAGAAGGGCCGGAGGCGATGGCTGCCTGTCTCAAGGCGACCATGCCCCACCTACCCGCCGACAAGCCCCGGTACCTCATGGGAGTCGGCAAGCCGGAAGACATCGTCAATGCGGTTGCGACTGGGATCGATATGTTTGACTGCGTGTTGCCCACCCGCTGCGGCCGCAACGCCCTGCTCTATACGTTCTCGGGTCCCCTTCGGCTGCGGAATGCTCGGTTCGCCGACGATCAGGCCCCGGTTGAAGAAGGCTGCCCCTGCCTGGCCTGCCGGCACAGCCGCGGCTATTTACGGCACCTGTTTTTAGCCGGTGAGATGCTCGGGCCCGTCTTGGCAACCATTCACAACCTCACCTTCTATCAGCGGCTCGTTGGTCGGCTGCGGGAGGCGATCGTGGCCGGACACTTCGGCCAGACCCGACAGGCTCTCCTGCAGGGGCTGGCCGGTTGAGCGGCCTGTTGGGAGACTCTGGCCCGGGTAGTGACTGCTGGACTTGTCCGCAGCGACTGCTGCCAACTACATTTGCCGGTTCAAGTCCATTCGTCAGCCCCCTGCAAAATCCCGTCGATGTTGTATTCCTGCCAGCTTTTTACCCTTGCCCCTCTGCTGGCAGCGGCCGAACAGGGGCCACCGCCCGGCCCGCTCGAACTGCTGATCACCTATTTACCAATGGTGTTGATCGTGTTCGCGGCCTGGATGTTGCTGTACCGGCCAGAGCGCGAGCGGATGCGGAAACAGCGGGAACTGCTCGCTGCCATCAAAAAGAATGATCGAGTGATCACCGCTTCGGGGATCTGTGGAACCGTGGCCAGCGTCGACCGTGAACACGACCGGGTGGTCCTCAAAGTTGACGAGGGTTCCAACACCAAAATTACCTTTACGCTGGCGAGTGTCAGCCAGGTGCTGACAGAATCGGACGCTGGGTTGACGGGTGAGCGGCCCGCGTAGCACTCGGCGCGAATTGCACTAGACGATTGATATTCTGACGAAAGAAGAGATTGATGAGTCGCATGGATGGCTGGTTCGGAATGCTTGCCCAGGCTGTTGACGGAGGTGTCGCCACCGTCCCGTGGTGGGAGGAAAGTTGGGCGGTCTGGGGGATGACACTGGCGGTGGTAGCCGTCCCGACCTTTCTGGCATGGCTGATCACGCGGCAGCTGCGGGTCGCGAATCTCTGGGGTCGGCTGGCAACGGTGTTGGTTGCCCTTGCTGCTGGGCTGGTGGTGACCAGTCTTGGCTGGCCGCCCCGAATGGGCATCGACCTCAAGGGAGGAGTCATCCTGGTCTATGAGATCGATGCGGAAAAGCAGCCCGAGGATGGCGTCAGCATGGACAAGTTGGTCGCCGCCGTCAGTCGCCGAGTCAATCCTGGTGGCCAAAAAGAGGTGACAGTCCGCCAGTACGGCCTCAACCAAATCGAGGTCATTGTGCCGGAGGTCGATCAGGCTGAGGTTGAACTGATCAAGAGGATTGTCTCGAGCGCCGGGGTGCTGGAGTTTCGGATCGTTGCCAATCCGCAGGATCCCCGCCACAAGGATGTCATTGCGAAGGCGTCGCGTTCACCCGGGATGCAGGTCAGTGACGGTAAGCGGCCAATCGGACGCTGGGTGCAGATCGACACGGCCAAGATTGACCCGTCAGGTGACCCCAGTCTGATCACGCGACAGGCGACCGACGGCAATCCTGAGGTGCTGATGGTGCTCGACCGCTTCGACGTGACCGGAGGCTATCTCTCCAGGGCATCTGGTGGCTATGACCAAAACCTGCAGCCTTGCGTCAATTTTTCGTTCAATTCGCAGGGGGCGGCCCTGTTCGGCACGCTCACCAGTCAGAATTTGCCGGATCCAGCCAACCGGCTTACCAGTCGCCTTGGCATCCTGCTGGATGATGTGCTGCTGTCGGCTCCGACGGGTCGGCGTGCTGAATGCCGGTAGCCTGCCGGCAGCGTTGTCAAAGGATCCCATCAGTGAGCAGAAGATCAGCCCGCAACTGGGGGCCGACACGATCCGCTCCGGCGCCCAGGCAATGCTACTGGCAACCATCCTGGTGCTCAGTTTCATGCTCGCCTATTACCGGTTTTCGGGTCTAGTGGCTGACCTGGCCGTGTTGCTGAACATCGTGCTGGTGCTCGCGCTAATGATTTCGATCAAGGCCGCCTTTACGCTCGCCGGGTTGGCGGGCCTCGTGCTGTCGGTCGGCATGGCGGTTGACGCCAACGTGTTGATCTATGAGCGGATGCGGGAGGAACTCGACCGCGGTGCCTCGGTCCGCATGGCCATCCGGAACGGCTTTCAACGGGCTTTTTCAACGATTGTCGATTCAAACCTGACGACCTTGATCACCGGCATTGTGCTGTTTTCGATCGGGACCGATCAGCTGAAGGGCTTCGCCGTGACGCTGATTCTGGGTCTTACGCTCAATTTATTTACAGCGGTCTTCTGCTCGCGGGTGATCTTTGACCTGGCGGAGCAGACCCGGCTGTTGAAGAAGCTCTCGATGGCACGGCTCTTTGGTCGGACTGAATTTCAGTTTGTTCGTTGGGTACGGCCTGCGGTGATCGGCTCGCTTGTCTTCATCGCCGTTGGCCTTGCCGCCGCATGGCAACGGGGTCAGGGGTTGTTCGACATTGACTTCACTGGTGGCACCAGCGTCCAGATTGCATTCCAGCCTGATCAGGCGTTGGAAATCGCAGCTGTCCGTGAAGCCGTTTCTGGCCTGCCCGATGTCGCCGTCAGTTCAGTAACGGTTGGTGACGCGGCTGCGAATCTGCGGTACAAGATTGACACTTCACAGCGAGATGCCGCAGCAGTCGAGCGGACGCTACGCGAGGCTTTTCCTGGCCGCCTGGCCACCTATTCGATGGGGTTCGGGGAAATCGTTTCATCGGCTGGCAAGGAAGCTGCCAGCGGTGCGGCCGCGGACGGTGGGACAGAATCTGAAGTGCCAATTACCGACCAGGAGCCAGAGGCCGATGCAGAGGCAACGGCGTCACAATCGTCCAGGGATGCACCCGAGGAGGATGTCGTCTCGCTCAGTACGGCAGTCGAACTTGACTTTCCTCAGAAGATAAATTTGCCAACCCTCCGAGAGACGTTTGAGCAGGCCTTTGCTGCGGCGGGTCATGCGGAAGCAGCGTTTGAATTGACTGCCCCGGAGATGACAGCCCGATTAAAGCCTTACCGGACCTGGTCACTGTCGACGACGCTCGATCCTGAGGCTACTCGGAGTGTGCTTGAGCAGGTCGCATCCAAACTGGCTGAAACTCCAATCTATCTGTCGGCGAATACAATCGGTGGCAAGGTCGCTGGCAACACCAAGGTGACGGCGGTCTACGCCTTGCTGGCCAGTCTGGTGATGATTGTGGCGTATGTCTGGCTGCGGTTTCAGAACGTTGCCTTTGGGCTGGCAGCAGTCGTCGCGCTGCTCCACGACGTGCTGGTGACGATTGGCTTTCTCGCCCTCAGTATTTATGTCGCACCATTCTTGGGCTGGGCGCTCGTGGACGATTTTAAGATCAGTCTGGATGTGGTCGCTGC
>RFVE01000119.1 GCA_009922585.1 Planctomycetia bacterium | reverse complement strand
ATGACGAAGGATGCCGAACCGATGAAGTCGAAGAGTCTGGGAGGCACGCTGTAATGCTTCCGTCTGTCTTCGCCACTCAGCTGATGGCCGAGGCTGGCTCTGTCGCTGGACGCCCCGGGCTGCTGATGGCCGTTGCAGTGACCACAGCTGCCGCCAGCCTCTGGCTGCTCTTGCCCAAAGGCCTAGAGCACAAACTCACCCGGCCGGCAGGGTTTATCCTCGGTGCTGTCGCTCTCGCAGCGTTTGCCCTTGCGGGTCGCCGGCTCGGCAGCATCGGCGAAGAGGCTGTCTTTGCCCTGGTTGCTCTGGTGGCCGTCGTCTCGGCGACAGCCACGATCGTGACCCGATCACCGGTCTACGCCGCAATCTGGTTTGCGATGACGCTCGCAGGCGTCTCTGGCGTGCTCCTGATCCTGGGCGCACAGTTTCTCGGCGTGGCGACAATCGTCGTCTACGCCGGTGCCATCCTCGTGATGTTTCTGTTTGTGCTTATGCTGGCCCAGCCCTCTGGCCTGGCCTCCTATGACCGAGTCTCCAGTGAGCCGATGCTCTCCGCCATCGCTGGTGCTGTCTTGGTGGGGCTGCTGACGATCTCAATCGGCCGTCTGTCCGCACCAGTGCCCGCAGACGATGTGGAGGCTGCTGCCACGGCAGAATCAGATGCTCCCGCCGATTCTGTGACTGCGGTCGTCCCGGACCCACTGTTTGAGAATCATGTTGCCCGCCTCGGCGGTGAGCTGTTTGGCCGCCACCTGATTGCGGTGGAAGCCGCTGGCGTGCTGCTATTTGTCGCCCTCGTCGGTGCGATTGCGGTCGTCACCCGAGGTGAGGCGGCTGCCCTCGCCGAAGGGAGGCCCACACGATGACGCCTGTCACCCACCCCATGTCGGTCACCTCGACTTCTCTTGTATCAGCCTCTGCCGGTCTCAGGCGACGGATCTGGCCAGCGGTAGCGGGGTGCCTTACGGCGATGGTGGCCCTCCTGCTTGCTGTTCCCTCTCACGCTGCTGACACAGCCGCAGTGCCCACAGCAACTGCAGTGCCCTCGATGGACCTCGCCCCCGATGGCGTGCTCCAGAATGGCCTGCTCCATAACGGGCTGCTCGTCGGGGCATTACTGTTCGCTCTCGGCCTTGTCGGCATACTCACCCGTCGCAACATGATTGTGATGTTTCTCTCTGCTGAGCTGATGCTGCAGGGCGTGTCGGTGAGTCTGGTCAGCTGGAGTCGCTACCACGGCGACTGGGGCGGTCAGATGCTGGTGATCTTTGTGCTCACTGTCGCCGCCTGCGAAGCGGCCGTGGCGTTGGTGTTTGTCCTTCAGGCTTTTTCCCGCACCGGCCGGCTCGATGGCAGTGTGTACCTGGGCGATGCCTACCGTAGTGTTCGGGCCGAGAATGTTCTGGAGCCCCACCGCTGGTATCACGTCGCCTTGGTCTACGACACTGCAGAGGTGGTGCTCTATCTTGACGGTCAGCCGATTGGGCGACGAGCGGTCGATGCTGGGAAGCGAAGGAAGACCAACCGGTTGCCGCTTTTTATCGGTGCCGACACAGACGGGCAGGGGCAGCCAACATCATTCTTTGCCGGGGAAATCGATGAGGTTCACCTTGCTCGCGGGGCGAAGTATCAGGGAGCATTCAAGCCTGAGCGGAGGCTCAGTCCAAATGATGACACGGTAGTGTTCTTTGACTGCGATTATCAGATCGGCCCATTTCTGCTCGATCGGGGGCCGCAGCATCGTCTTGTCAGGCTGTTGGGCGATGCTCATCTAGCCAAGCCTGAGCCGGCATCTCGCTGACCGCAGTGGTTCCATGGCCCTGATGAATTGACCGAGACGCCCCAAGTTCCAAAGGCAATGGGGCGCCGAAGTGCCTTTCTCTGGCGAAACGAAGCCATTGCTGATCCGGGATAGCGAACTGGAACAGCCATTCACTCACGTATGGCGTTCATGAGTGACCAGAGCGGTCAGCATTGAGGCGACGAGCCCAAAGCACTGGTCCTTCACGCCCAGTTGCAGTCCTTTGGGCTTGGGGCGACAATCCATTCGGGCGGCTGCCACCGTCGTGCTGCGGTTCTTCCAAACGCCTTGGTTCGGCTGTTCGTCTGGTGGCAGGTGATGGAGTGTGAGTGCCTGCCCGGCGGCCGGGCCAACGGTGGGAATGATTCCGCTCCGCCTGTTTTTTTCTTCTTGGGGACAGATTCATGAATCGTGTTGTTCAGAGCTGCAGTCCTTGGTGCCTGATCTTCTTTAGTGGTCTTTTGAGCCTGCTGATGGGAAGAATGGCTCAGGCTGACCGGCCCAACATCGTCTTTATCCTCGTCGATGACATGGGGTACGGAGATCTTGGCTGCACCGGCTGCGAGGACATCGCGACGCCGAACATTGACCGCCTCGCCAGTGAGGGCGTGCGGTTCACCGATTTCTATGCCAATGCGCCGGTCTGCTCACCGACCCGCTGCGGCTTTATCACCGGGCGTTGGCAGCAGCGGGTCGGATTTGAGTGGGCCCTCGGCTATACCGCTGAACGCCGCCGGCTTATCGATGGCAACTGGACGGAGGTCACCCAGATGCACCATGGAATCGGTCTGCCGGCGGACCAGCCGGGCATCGCAAAGATGCTTCAGTCGGCCGGGTATGCGACCGGTTGCTTTGGCAAGTGGCATCTTGGTTACGATGACGAATTCAATCCAATCCATCACGGCTTCGACGAATATTTTGGAGAACTGCTCGGCCACGCTGACTACTACCGCCACAGCTACTATGACGGCACGTATGCCCTCCGGGATGGTCTTGAATATCCGCTGGTGAAGGGCTACTTCACTGACCTGATGAATGAGCGGGCTGCCGCCTTCATCGACACGCATGCGCAGCAGCCATTTTTTCTCTACGTGCCGCACCTGGCACTCCACGCCCCGTTTCAGCCGCCCGACCGGCCGTTGCCGCACGTAACCCGGGCGAACATGCACGACGGAAGCCGGGACGTCTATCGGCAGATGCTTGAACGGGTGGACCAGGGCGTGGGCATGATTCTTGATCGGCTCAAGCGGCACCCATAAGCGTACGCTCTGGGAGGGAGGGATTCGCGTCCCCTGCCTGATGCGGTGGCCGGCCCAGCTGCCAGCAGGCACGGTGACTTCTCAGGCCGGCATCACGATGGACCTCACCGCGACCTTTGCGGCTGCCGCCGGGGCAATGCCGCCGAAGGGGCACCGGTTTGATGGCATTGATCTGGTGCCGATTGTTCGCGGAGAGCGGCCGGAAACGGACCGCACCTTTTATTGGCGGGTGAATCGATCCAACTATCGCATGCGAGCCATCCGGCATGGGACGTGGAAATATATTGATGACGCCGGCACGATGGACCTGTTGTTCAATCTTGCCGATGATGTCGGCGAGCGGGTGAACCTCTGCTATCAAAATCCAGCGAAGGTTACGGAACTCAAGGAGCGGCTGTCTGCCTGGGAGGCAGAGATGGAGGCTGAGCCAAAAACCTTCACGGTCCGATAGGATTCTCCAATCGGCGGTCGGTTTTTCGTGAGGGAAGTTTTTGTCTTGAAACCGTTGGCTCTTTACGGATTTTAAGGGGCCGGGTTAACGCCCCGATGCTTGGCCGTTAACCCGGTCGATTTTTAAGGAGCCTCAATGCGAAGGAGTGGGTGAATGGTGCGGAATCAGAAGAACATAAGAATCATCTTTCCTGGCCTGGTGATCATCGGTGGACTGTTGCTGGGCGGCTGTCGGGACAATCCGGGGACCTGGGGGGCAGAAAAAGTTGCCGCAAAAATTACCTCGAGCCTCGAATTGTCGGACGTGACCGTCAAAGCAAGGCCCGAGGGTGGATTTGCCGGAAGTGGCAAGCGTGCCGATGGCGAAACCATCACATTCACGATTCGCCAGGACGCCGAAGCCCATCGTCTGAGCTGGGACGCCAAGGGCGATCGGGGATTCGTTGAAGAAGGCTTCTACGAACTGAAATAGCAGCGGCCTCTGGCCTCAGAGCCGGGCAGCTGTCAGCTCCGGAGCATGTCAAGCCGGCCGGTTGAGTCGCCAAAGCTGTCGGTTTCGATGCCAAACGTGTCGAGCATCGTCAGCAGCAGGTTGGCCATCGGTTTTTCGTCAGGCAAGTTGAATAGTTGTCCGGTCTTGAGCCGACCACCAGCCGATCCGGCGATTGCCACCGGCAGGTTATCGTGCCGGTGCCTGTTGCCATCGGATAGGCCTCCGGCATAGACGATCATCGAGTGATCCAGCAGGCTGCGGCCGTCCGGCTGTGTCATGGCATCGAGCCGGCCAAGCAGATAGGCGAACTGTTCGGCGTAGAAGCGGTCAATCTTGCCGATCTTCTCGATCTTTTCCTGGTCGTCGCGGTGGTGTGATAAGGCATGATGCCCATCACCGACACCGATTTCTGGGAATGAGCGGTTGCTGCCGTCGTGGGCCAGCAGGAACGTGGCAACCCGGGTTGAGTCGGTCTGGAAGGCCAAAGCAAGCATGTCGCCCATCAGCCGAATGTGTTCGCTGTAGACCGCCGGCTGTTTTTCGGGAAGGTCGAGATCGGGGGCATCTGGTGGATCGGAGTGCTCAAACCGTATGAGCCGGGCTTCAAGGTCGCGGATGCCGGTGAGATACTCGTCAAGCTTGTGACGGTCGGCCACAGCGAGACCTCCGCGGAAGCTGCGGGCTTCCTCGAGCACAAAGTCCAGGATCGAACGGCGGGACTGCTGCTGCGCCTGCCACGAAGCCTTCCTTTCCGGCCCGCTGCCTTGGCCGAAGAGACGCTCGAACACGAGCCGCGGGTTTGATTCGGGTGTTGCCGGCTGCCGGGCCGTTCGCCAAGCGAGGTTGAATTGGTAGGCGCAGGAGTAGCCGGAATCGCAGTTACCACTCTTGCGAACCCCGTCACAGGAAAGTTCCAGTGATGGGAAGCGGGTCTGGTGACCAAGCTGCTGGGCAGCCAGCTGGTCTGCCGAGATCCCAGCCTTCAGATTCGCGCCGGCCGTCTTGAGTGGGCGAGTGGCGGTCAGGAAGGTGGCCGTGGCCCGCGCGTGGTCACCGGCACCATCCGGCCCGGCAAAGCCGTTGCGATGGGCGAGGCCAGTAACAAAAGAAAGCTTTGGCTGGTGCGGGGCCAGTGGCTCGAGTGCTGTGCCAAGCTGGTAGCCCGCGACATCCTGCTTTGGCATCCAGGTGTCGACCCGCACCCCGTTGGGAAGGTAGAGAAATGCCATCCGCTGGGGAATGTCTGGGGTGGCCGAGTGGTTTGCCCAGCCGACGGATTCAAGCAGAGGCAACGCGACGGCGACGCCCGGCCCCTGCAGGGCGGCCCGGGCGAGGAAGGTTCGGCGGCTCTGCGGCTGGCTGGAAGACATGATCAATTCTCCGTGAGTCGGTCAGTGCGGCACATCTGAAAGGGGACGCTGTTGATGACAGCCATGACGAGCGTTCTGAGGCCGGCGTCACTGACGCCACTCTGAACAATAGCATCGACCGCCGGCGCATCGTAATATTCGATCCCCCGGCCGATGGCGAATGTGAGCATTTTTTCGGTCAGGCAGCGGAGAAAGTCGGCCCGCCGGTCAGTGGCGATTCGCTGGCTGAGTTCATGCACATCGGCGAACGGTTCACCGGTGATCAGTTGGCCCTTGGTGTCGAGTTTGTCTGCGTCTGGCAGCCATTGGCCGATCGCGTTGTAGCCTTCGATCGCCAGGCCCAGTGGGTCGAAGCGGGCGTGACACGAGTTGCAGAGCGGCTCACGCCGGTGCAACTCGAGCGCTTCCCGCATCGAGAGGTCACTGAGCTTCTTTTTTGGGGCAGCCTCTTCGAGCGAGGGCACATCGGGTGGCGCAGGGGGGGGCGGCGTGCCCAGCAGGTTTTCCAGAATAAACAGACCGCGTTTCACCGGACTGGTTCGGGTCGGATTTGAGGTGACTGCCAGAATGCTGGCATGGGTCAACAGGCCGCGCCGGTGGCTGTCCGCAGCAAGTGAAACCAGCCGCATCTCTTTGCCCTCGACAGCATCAATGCCATAAAAGCGAGCGAGCGGTTCGTTCAGGAAGGTTTGGTCCCCCACGAGCAGGTCGGTGGCTGGCCGGTTCTCTCGCAGCAGATGGAGAAACAACAGTTCGGTTTCTTGCTGCATCGCCTGGCGAACGTCTTGGCTGAATACCTTGCTGGCCTCCCCGGAGTCTTTGACGTCAAGGATGCGACGGAGATCAAAGGCGAGGTGCTGGACGTCCCGAATCTGAAGCCACTGGCCAACAAAGTTTTTGCTGAAGGCGCTCGCTTTGGGGTCGGCGATCATTCGCTTGATCTCCTCGTCAAGCTGCAGCCGGAGCTTGCCCGCCGCAGCAAGGCCGAGCAGCCGCTCGTCGGGCATCGTGCTCCAAAGAAAGTACGAGAGCCGTGAGGCCAGAGAAAACTCATCGAGCATTACGGCCTTGCGGTCGAGAGGAGAATTGGCTGCTGGCCGCTCATCACGAAAGAGAAAGCGGGGAGAGGCAAGCACCGCGGTCAAGGCGGCTGCAATCGCCTCATCGGCTGAGCCCCCACGAGCAATCGTGCTCTCAGCAATTGCCAGCAAACGTTGCTGGCTTGGTTCCCCAAGGGGTCGGCGGTAGCCGCGACGACCGAGGCGAGTGATGGTTTCAGCCAACCAAGTGTTGGCGGCATTGCTGTCTTCCGGCGTCGGGCTTGAGCCGAACAGCGGCTGAAGTATTGCCGGATATGAGTTGGCAGACTTGGTCCGCTGCCGGTGAACATCTATTTCGTGGAGAACGCGTTGGCCGATGTCCGTTGCCAATGCGAGATACCGCTCAACGAGCAACGGTGAGGTCGACAGCACCTCACCGATGGTATCGAAGCCGTGGCCAGTGTCATCGGGGGGAAGCTCTCCGGTGACATCGACGCGGATGCCAGTGAGGTCCCGAACAGTGTTGACGTACTCCACCCGGTTGAGCCGCCGCAGGATGACTTGCCCCGGATCAGGGTCATCGGGTGTCAGCCGAAAGATGGTCTGTTCGATCCAACTGATGATTTCCTGCCGTTGGCTGGAGGTTGGCTGGGGCATGTGGTCCGCCGGAGGCATCAACGATGTCCGTAGGTTTTTCCAAACAGCGACCCAGGCAGCGTCTGGTGACGTCTGCTGGGCGGACCGCGTCGCCACCTGCGGCAGGAGAGTGTCGAGAGAGATGCCCCCCTCGGCCGCACCCTCGGCGTGGCAGTCGCCACAGAACCGGCGCAGGAGTAGGCCGCTGTCCTGAGCGGGAGCCGGTACCGCTAGAAAGCAGACCGCAGCAACAAGGATCACGAAATGGGTTCGCATCGCTGATTCAAAATTTTCAAGCAACCAACCAGAACCGAATCGGGCCAGCGTTGATACCATGTCCCTAGATGGCTCCCCGTGACATGCGGTTGAAATGCCCACAGCGTAAAAAATGCCGCGCCGGCGGATCTTCAAGGTTGAACCAATCGGGGAAGGGGGATGACTGAACTGGGTGAGCACTTCCTGGGAATTCGTCGCCCCCTCTACCAGTGGTTCGCTGTTGCTGCATACTAGTCCGCAGCGGGGCTCTTTTGTGGCTGCCGATTTTCGTTCCCTTCTGTCTGCCTGTTTCCAGGATTTTCACTATGACCGCCGCCCGCCCAG
>RFVE01000118.1 GCA_009922585.1 Planctomycetia bacterium | reverse complement strand
CGTACTGGCCGTTGGCATGGTTGTGCAGCCCCGACAGGATCACCGACCGGCTGGCCGAGCAGCTGGCGGTGGTAGCAAAGGCGTTTTCAAACACCATGCCGTCGGTCGCCAGAGCATCAATCGCTGGCGTGACGGCGACGGGGTCACCGTAGCAGCCGAGCGTGGGCGACTCATCGTCGGTGATAAAGACGACGATGTTTCGTTCAGCGGCAAAGGCCGACCACTCCGCAGTGCTGCTGATCACAACCGCGGCCGTCAGGACTCGCCACACCAGGCACCGTGGGGCTCTCATTCTCAATCCTCCTTGCGGAATCACTTACGGGCGAATTGACACGCCAAGTGCCTCACCCAACAGAATCCAGTCGCGGTGTCCCGCTTCCACGACCCACCGGAGCACACTCAAATCCATCTCTTGGTATTGATGCACCGCCACGTTGCGGAACCCGACCATGCCCCGGAGCGACGCCGACAGCCGCCGGTCGATCGTGCCCTCTCGTTCCAGAATTTCAAATACATCGGCCATGCTTTGAGGAACACCGAGATGACGCTCAGCGACGACATGCATGGCCATGTCGATCGCTGCCTGGCAGGCCCGTTCGATATTGAGCGTGACCGCGTCGAGGTGCGTGAAATCATCGAAGAGCGGCGCGGCCGCTGCCTCTGGGCGAATGCGTCGGATGCACCGCTCGATGACGGCTGCCTTGTTGAGCAGAATGTCGTCAGGCGGCGTAGGCACGCAGCACCTCCCGGCGGGCTTCCTGGAGGGTGGCGTACATCGAGAGCACATACATCGCGAATGTCGCTGTGACGGTGTGGTCCCGCTCGGCAATGAGCCGGCCGCGGCTGATTGCCTCCTTGGCATAGACGAGGTTGCGGGTGTCGAGGAGGCCAAGATCGACGGGGCGGCCGAAGATTGTGCCCAGCGTCGCCATCAAGGCCAGCCGATCCTCGACCGAGACGGCACTGGATCGCCGCACCAGGATCGCGATATCGACATCGCTGTCGCGGCGGAGTCGATCCTCGGCAGCCGATCCGAGGAGATAGGCAGCCTCCACGTCAGGGTGGCTGAGAAGGATTTCGCGTGCTTGGCGAACAGCGTCTTGATGAAGTGATTCAGTCGCCATTGGATAATGCGAGAAGACACAGTGACACGTTTCAAACAAGTCTACACTGCTTCGGCAGCCTTCGCTTTCTCCACCTCACGGTCTGAGGATTCGAGCAGCATGTCATCAGCCGGCGTCGCCAGGGCCGCCGCCGGTCTTCTGCATCCCCAAAAAAACCGTGGGTTGCCCCGGTTGCCGGTCGCCGCGGCGAGGCGGCAGCAGAATTTTTCCGCCGTCTTGTATCATTGCAAGAATGAATGCGACGAGCTGTATTCTCGACGATCCTGAAATCCGCGGGGCGGCGTTACCCCTGACGGTTGCCCAGTACCATCACCTGTCAGCCCAGGGGATTGTGCCGGAGCGGACAGAACTGCTTCAGGGTGTCATCATTGAATGCATGACAAAATCACCGCTCCATACATTTTTGGTGCAACGTCTTGCCCGCTGGCTCGAGCCAGCGGTGACGGCAGCACGATTTCTCCGCAAGGAGGAGCCGCTGACGCTGGCCAACTCTGAGCCCGAGCCCGACATCGCCGTCGTGAGCGGTTGCCCTGAGGATTACCGGACGGCCCACCCCGCCACCGCGGCATTTGTCGTCGAGGTAGCGATTGCAACGCTCGGCATCGACCGGGCGAAGGCAGCGGTGTATGCCGCCGCCGACATTCCGGAGTATTGGATTGTCATTCCAGAGGCGCAGACCGTTGAAATCTTCCGCCGTCCCAGCTCCAGCGGCTACGGGACGCGACTGATACTCGCAACAGCTGACGCCTTGGTACAGCCCGAAGGGTTCGCTGTTCCGCCCCTCTCGATCGGCCAGCTCTTCAGCTGAGGGTCTAACAGAAGCCGGCACTGTGCAAGAAAGAATGAGCGTGCCCGCCAGCTGGTCACTTGGGTTCGGAGGTGAGGGCGAAGTCGCTGGTGGTGGTCTCGTTTTCGACGGGATCAGCCGTGAGAGGGGTTTTTTCTTGGTAGCCGTATCGTGACGGGAGGGCGTTCACGACCCGATCGATTAGTGGGCCATCAGGATCGTAGGGATTCTTTTCCTGGCCATCGATTTTGGTGGCGGTGATGACCACGGACATTTTTGTGGGAGACACCGTAACGCGATACCGGCCAGCGTCGTCAGTTTTGGTAACGCTCACGCGGCCCGTGCCGGAAGTGGGGAAGAATTCAAGGGCGGCCTGCGGTACCGGCTGGCCGTCGAAGGTGACCAAACCGGTGATGACCGTTTGTGGCTCCCGACAGCCAGCAAACGCGAAAACGCAGAGGCTTACGAGGACTTTTCCAGGCAAGTGACACCAGTTCGACCGCAGCACGGCTGCCATCACCAGGCCCCCACAGGATTGCCTGAATTCATCGTGCTCAATTCCTGCCAAACCCCAGGCTCGATGGTGTCAGGCACAAATTTGACTGCGCCGTCGCAGAACGCGGCATTCACACCACCGGGATGCCGGCTGCGGGCGATCAGTTGCCAATCGGCAGGGTTCGTGCCTGTGGTCTGGCAGGGCATCGAATTGTCAAGGGATCCGTCACACCATGGATTCGCAAACCGGTCGGTCCCACTGTTGGGAGGTGCTGCTGCAGTGAAAAAACTACCGTAGTCGGAGAGCATCAAAGTTCGATGGTCGTCAACTTCGTCAGCGGGCGCAAATCTTGCTTCAGCCATTAACAAGGTCTTGGAGCTTCCGTCAGTGATGCCCTTTAGGTTTGTGCGAAACGGTATAAAATTAGTCATGTTCGAAGCAGAGATCATCCCAAACGGTGCGACTCTTCCCGCTACGTAATATCGCGTAGGACCTACGTTAACGAGGTAGTTTCCGCGAACCATTCCCCAACTCGTGTAATTGCCACGTTGCGCGGCACTAAACCGCAGTTGCGCCCCCGGCTTATCACTTGGACAGTAGTACAGTGACGCTGGCAGTTTGGTGAGTTCCCGGTTGGCCTTTCCGCCACCAACGGCAGGCGTCCCGCTGTTGTAGTTGGCATTTACATTCCATTGGCTGTAAAAGTCGGCCATCTCGATATAAGGCCAGAGCGAAACGACGAATGTTCTTCGCGCTGAGTGGCCACCCGCCGTGTTGACCTCCGGATCGTTGTGGCGTTGGGCAAAGTACGGAAAGGTTTTCAGCGCGTCATGGTGCGAGTGCATCGCCAAGCCCCACTGCTTGAGGTTGTTGACACACGACGAACGCCGGGCCGCTTCGCGGGCGGCTTGCACGGCCGGCAGCAGCAGGCTCACCAGCACGCCGATGATGGCGATCACGACCAGGAGTTCGATGAGGGTAAACCCGTTCGATGGTTTTGGACGGTTCATGACGGCATGCCTTCTCGACAGGCAATAAGGACGAGATGAGAGAAGCGAAAATTTTGGGCAGCAAGCGAAAAACACCCTCCGGTAGAATACTGCTCCCTCCCCTGCGGGAATCTAACGCTCGCCTGCTGCTAGCGGCTTGGATTTTGTTCCCATCCAGTCAGAAGACAGGCTTTGGGCCGCGAATTGCTGGGGTTTTGGAACGCCTGCAGGCCCATTTTTCGGGGTCGATAGAATTGGGCTGGCATAGCGGCAGCGGCGTGCGAAACCACCCTCGTGAGAGGTCATCATGACAACGCTGACCATCCGAATTCCCGATGACACGGCGGCTCGCCTGCGGGAAATGGCCAAACACCGGGGAATCGGTCTGAATAAGCTGATGGAAGAATTCTCGGCGACCGGGCTCGCAGAATTCGACACGGAAACCCGCTTCCGGCTCCATGCGGCGAGTGCCTCAGCCGCCCAAGGATTGCCGCTGCTCGACGCCTTGGACGATCTGCTGCCGGATCGGTGACATACGCATCGCGGTGAATCGCAGGCCAGCGATCAGCCTGTGGCTTTTGGCGGAGGCACGTCAAGTTCGTTCATCAGCATCAGGTCGACGACGCTGTAGCTGTCGTCGGGTTCGAAGATGATCGCCGTGCGACCGGTCGGAGACACCATCACAAAATCGGGATGCGATACCGTGAACGATCGCCCATCGACCATCCGAATCGTAAACGGGCGGAAGGGCTGCTGCCTGATGGTCGACTTCAATTCGGCACTGGTCATGGCACGCTCCTGCGGAAGGCCTTCTGTTTAACCGGCGGATTCTTGCATTGTATACGGGCGTACATTTTATGGCAATGGCGATGGCCTCGTGCCCAAACGCCAATGCCTCGGTGTGGTTGCCACTTCTCAACACCCAAGAGCGGTCCCGGCGACAGCAAGTTGCAGCGGTCTCTTTCCGTGCCTTCTTGATGTTCGCGCCGCCAACGACGGGTGGGCGGTGCAGCTTCGTTTCACTGCGGCTCGACGCCTGAGAGGCTCTGCTGCAGATTCGGTGACGCACCTACCGGGGCAGCATCGCCACGCTGAAATGCCGGAACTCGACGCGGCTGTTGGGAAAGGCAGCCAGGCAGACGTAGCCGCTGGCCGCGGTTTTTGGATCGACCACAGCTTCACCCAGCACCGTGCCAGCCACGAAAAAGACCGCCCGCCAGCGGCTGCCGGTGGTGTCGAGCAGGATGGTGCGGGTCTGCTCGCCGCCAAAGCGGTCGCCACGGCCGACCGGGTGAGTCTGCTCTGGGCCAGCATAGGCCCGATTGGCCTCGGCATCGGTGCGGTGCCGCTGCACCTGCCAGGGGCCACGCGGAATGTAGCTGGGGTTATCAGCGTCGTCGGTCAAGCCGATCGCCCCCCAGCCGACGCCCCCGGCGGTGGTGTGGATCGTCACTGAGATTTGGTAGCGATGCCCCGGCTCGGGCTGAAACGGCAGCGTTGCCAGACCATGGGAGCTGGCGACAAGGCAGCCCTTGTCAGGGTCAAGCTGCCACCCCGCCGCGGGCGTCTGCCAGGCCACCTCGCCGATGCCCCCGCGGCCACCGGGCGGCGTGCCTGCTAGCGGACCGCTGCCCGTAAATGCATCGGCAAGCAAGATGGTCGCCCGGGCCTGATCCCAGCCGAACCGGCGGAGGGCCTCCGCCCGACTGCTGCCCCCGGGCGGCAACGACCGTACAAACCGCTCGGCGGGCGAGTCCACCCGGCGGGCCGGCTGCTGTGGCCCCGTTACCCCAGCCTCGCCAGCGGCGAGCCTGAGTGCTGCCGCCCCCTCCTGCCGCGGCAGCAGTTCGACCAGCCCGGCCAGCACCGTGATGGCTGTCTGGCCCGTGTCGCTGACGGCCGCCCCGAACGAGGTGCCCAGGTCGGTGACCGTGGCCGACGGTGTGGTGAGGGTGAACCGTGGCTGGCCATCGCCGGCCGACGCCGTCCCGACTGACACAGTCGCCCGGCCCCGATCGAGCTGGGCCACCGCCGGGTCATGCAGCGTCAGTTCAGTGGGACCTTCCAGCACGATGCGGCTGCCGGTGTCGGCAGCAACCTCCACCAGCCCTGCCAGCAGCGACAGCTGGTCGCCCGGCATGATGCTGGCATAACGGCTGCGGGCTGGCTGCCCCTCAGCCCAGACAGGCTGCTGCACGGCGATAATTTCGGCAATCGAGCCGGCCTGCCGGGGCGGCCGCTGTTCAACCAGCGGTGGCGATAACAGGGCAACCAGCCGCTGCAGGCCACCGGCCTGCTGGCTGACCGCTGCAGCCGCGATCAGCCCGACTGCCAGCAGCAGGCCGGCAGCCACCCGGCCCAGCCAGCCAGCCGGCAGGGGCAGGCTGAAGCGGCGATCCGATGGCGGCGGCGGCAGTGGTGGCAGCGTCACCTTGCCCTCATGCCAGAGCCGCAGCAGATTGACATGCAGCCAGACCAGCCGCCGATAAACCGCGCGGCTGGCATCGTCCCGCAGCAGTTCGGCCAGCTGTCGGCCCTCAGCCGCCGTCAGCCGGCCGTCGCAGAAGGCGGTGGTCAGCCGCACCAGTTCGGCATCAGCCGGCGGCCAGCTGTCGGCCAGCACCTGGTCGGGAGGTTTCATGGCTGCTGCCTCCGCGGTGCCGTCGGCCTGGCCGCCGCTTGCAGGGTCTGCTCGATGCAGAAGGCCAGGGCATGGCGGATCCGCTGCAGCCGCATCGTGACGGCGGCCGGCGAGAGCGTCAGTTCAGCCGCCACCGCCTTGATGGTCTCGGCTCCCTGATAGCACCGCTGGAGCAGGCTGCGTTGCGGCGGCTGCAGCTTGGCCAGGCAGTCGGCCAGCGCCGTCAGCCGGTCGTCTGCCTCGGTGGCCAAGTCCTGCACGAACTCATCGGCCAGGGTGGCGACCAGAT
This sequence comes from Planctomycetia bacterium, assembly GCA_009922585.1. Lineage (GTDB taxonomy): Bacteria > Planctomycetota > Planctomycetia > Pirellulales > UBA1268 > UBA1268. Next base: position 1,356 of record RFVE01000118.1, on the reverse strand, counting down.
CGGTTGGCAGGCAGACCTGCCCCGAGCGGCGGTGGCTGCGGAGGGCATGCAGGGCCTCATTGCGGGCAAAGCCGCAGGCCCAGGCGAAGAAATCGTCGGCCGCCAAGGACTGCTGCCGCTTTTTCCAGAGTGCTAGGCAGGTCTGCTGGAAGACATCTTCGATGTCTGAGGGGTTGGGCAGCAGTGACCCGATGAACAGATAGAGCCGCCGCTGGTGCCGAATCAGTTCGGCAACAAAGGCGGCATCTGGGTCGTCTGCTTTGGGGCGGGCGGCCATCGGTGGCTCCTCGGTGTGGGCAAACTTGCGTGCAGCCGAACGCTGGCAGCAGCCGGCTGGTGGCTACGCCCACAGTGAGATGCTCCCGCCACACCGACAATCTAACTATCGGTAAAAATCCGTTCAGGAGAAGATGCCGCCGCGGGAACCAATTCGGGAGCCGCCCCAACTCAACCGGCCGCGGCGATGATCATTCTCGACACCAATATCGTCTCCGAGCCCCTGCGGTGGCTCACAAGCGATTTTGATGCGTCTCAGTGCCAGTAAAAGAAACCAATGGCTGCCGGAATTGCCCGGTTTCCGGGTTTTTGCCTAAAGTGGGGACGTAACGACGTTTTTCCGCCTGCGAGCCCCGATGAACAGCTACTCCCTGACCCACCTCCGCCAGCTCGAAGCCGAAAGCCCGTTCACCCACGGCAGCAAAGTCCACACCGACGTCATGAAGACCCAGGCCCTGCGGCAGGCCCTCGACAAGTACCGGTTTGATGCCGCCTTCGGTGGCGCCCGCCGGGACGAAGAAAAAAGCCGAGCCAAGGAGCGGGTCTTTTCGTTCCGCGACGAGTTCCATCGCTGGGATCCCAAGAACCAGCGGCCCGAACTCTGGAATCTCTACAATACCAAGGTCAAGAAGAACGAAAGCATCCGGGTCTTTCCGCTCTCCAACTGGACCGAACTCGACGTCTGGCAGTACATCCACCTCGAGCAGATTCCAATCGTGCCGCTCTACTTTGCCGCCGAGCGGCCGATCGTCTGGCGGGACGGCGTGATGATCATGGTCGACGATGACCGAATGCCACTGGAACCGGGCGAACAGCCCGAGATGCGACGGGTCCGCTTCCGCACCCTCGGCTGCTACCCACTGTCGGGGGCGGTCGACTCCACCGCCACAACGCTACCCGAGATCATTCAGGAAATGCTGCTGACCACGTTCTCCGAACGCCAGGGCCGACTGATCGATGTTGATGAGGCAGGCTCAATGGAGAAGAAAAAGAAAGAAGGATATTTCTAGATTCACGCGACCGGGGCCATCCCTGGCCCCCGGTCGCTTGGGGTCGGCGGACAGAACGCCAAGGGTTCTG
>RFVE01000117.1 GCA_009922585.1 Planctomycetia bacterium | reverse complement strand
TCGAAGCCCGAAGCGCAAGCTGAGGGAATGCGGGTGGCCGCACGTACCAGGCCTGCGATATCCGCCGCCGGTGAGGTTTGATGGTCCGCTTCGCGAATCCGAATGCTGGGAAGCCCCAACCGCGAGGCGGGGGAATGCGTGTGTTGGTTCAAAAACCGTTTTCCCTCAGCTTGCGCTTCGGGCTTCAAAGCACGGGCTATTCTCCCTGGTATCGGTGAAGCCGGGCGATCAAAACTTTGGAGAGTCTTCAGCTGCCCTTTCGATTGCTCGGCAACTTATGTGCCGAAAAAGATGGCCATGGATGGCATTGCAAACAGCCATGAGGCGTCAGCGTAACGTGCTCGCCGGCATGGATGCCGGCGTCGTGGCGGAGTGGTCGCACCTTGGCTGCGGCCGTTTCGCCCCTTGGTTTGCAATGGCCATGGATGGCATTGCAAGCCGCCGTTACGCGTCAGCGTAACGTGCAATCAACTCTCCCGCTTCCACCGGTGTGCCGGGGCTGACGAGCACCTCTGCCAGCGTGCCCTCCTGTTCGGCGTAGACGGTGGTCTCCATCTTCATTGCCTCGAGACTCAGCAGTTTGTCGCCCTTGTTTACCTTGTCGCCCGGCTTGACGGCGACCGTCACAATCAGGCCCGGCATTGGGGCACCGATGTCGCGGGGGTCACCGACCACCGCCTTCGGCCGCTGCTGGATGGTTCCTTCTAGGGTCCGGTCGGCTACGGTCACACTGCGGGGCTGGCCGTTGAGTTCAAAGAACACTGTGCGGGTGCCGTCGGCATGCGGCTCGCCGACAGTCAGCAGCCGAATCACCAGGGTCTTGCCCGGCTCGATGTCGACGAACAGTTCCTCGCCCGGCTTCGGCCCTTCGAGGAAGGCTGGGGTCGGCAGCACTGCCACGTCGCCATAGTCGGCCCGGTGCCGGGCGAAATCTTGGAAGACCCGTTCGTAGAGGAGCCATGAGGAGACTTCCTGCGGGGTCGCCTCACGACCGACGATCGTGGCCACCTCGGCTGCGGCTTCGTTCATGTCAGCGGGCGGCAGGGTAGCCCCTGGTCGACCGTCGATGATGGTCTGGTTGCGGACCACTCGGGCGACGACCTCGGGCGGAAAGCCGCCCGGGGGCTGGCCCATGCGGCCGGAGAGCAGGTCGACCACCGACTCGGGGAAGGCGAGCTCGCGGGTGCTGGCCACCAGTTCGCCCGCCTGCATGTCGTTGGTCACCAGCAGCAGGGCAAGGTCACCCACTGCCTTGCTCGTCGGCGTCACCTTGACGATGTCGCCCAGCAACTGGTTGACCTCGGCGTAGGTGCGGCAGACATCCTCCCAGCGGTCGGCGAGGCCGAGGGCCCGGGCCTGCTCCAGCAGGTTGGTGAACTGGCCGCCGGGCATCTCGTGCAGGTAGAGGTCGGCGTCGGGAGCCTTCATGCCGCACTCAAACGGCGTGTAGTGGTCGCGAACGGCTAGCCAATAGTGGCTCAGCAGCCGCAGCGGCTCGGGGTCGAGGCTGGTATCGATCTCGGTGTGCCGGGCCGCCTCCACAATCGCATTGAGGCTCGGCTGGCTGGTCAGGCCGGAGAAGGGGGCCATGGCGGCATCGACGGCACTGGCACCGTTTCTGGCGGCTTCCAGACAGCTGGCTAGCGACGCCCCGGAGGTGTCGTGCGTATGAAAGTGAATCGGCAGCCCGATCTCGTCATGCAGTGCCTTCACCAGTCGGCCGGCGGCGAAGGGCTTGCAGAGGCCGGCCATGTCCTTGATGGCCAGCAGGTGGGCGCCACGCTTCTCCAACTCCTTGGCGAGGTCGACGTAGTACTGCAGCGTGTATTTGTCCCGCTTCGGGTCGAGTACGTCGCCCGTGTAGCAGACCGACGCCTCGCAGAGACCACCGCTGGTGCGGACAGCCTCGATCGCCACTTCCATGTTCGGCACCCAGTTCAGCGGGTCAAACACCCGGAACAGGTCGATGCCGGCGGCGGCAGATTCTTTGACGAAGGCCTGGACCACGTTGTCGGGGTAGTTTGTATAGCCGACGGCATTGCTGGCCCGTAGCAGCATCTGGAAGAGGACGTTCGGAATCTTCTCCCGCAGCCGCGTCAGCCGCTCCCAGGGACACTCCTTGAGGAACCGCATCGCCGTGTCGAAGGTGGCCCCGCCCCACATCTCGAGTGAAAACAGGCCGCTGGCCAGCCGGGCATAGGCGTCGGCGACGGCCAGCATGTCGTAGCTCCGCATCCGGGTGGCCAGCAGTGACTGGTGGGCGTCCCGCATGGTGGTGTCGGTCAGCAGCAGGCCCTTGTGATCGCGGACCCAGGCCGAGAATTTTTCCGGCCCCAGTTCCAGCAGCTTGGTTCGACTGCCTGCCGGGGGATCCTGTTTGGGATCGAAGTCGGGCACCACCGCTGGTGTCCGGCGGGCGACCGGCCGGCGATTTTTCATCAGCGGGTTGCCGTTGACGATAGTTTCGGCCAGGAAGGTCAGTAGCCGGGTGGCTCGATCCTGACGCACAGGGAAGTCAAACAGGCTGGGGGTTTCGTCGATGAACCGAGTCGTGCAGTTGCCAGCGAGAAACTCGGGGTGGGTGACCAGGTTGATCAGAAAGGGGATATTTGTCTTTACCCCGCGGACGCGGAACTCTTGCAGGCAGCGTTCGATGTGGCCGGCGGTTTCGGTATGAGTGAGGCCCCGGGCGGTCACTTTGACCAGCAGCGAGTCGAAGTAGGGGGTGACAACAGCTCCTGAGAAAGCGGTGCCGGCGTCGAGCCGAATGCCCATGCCGCTGGCTGAGCGGTAGGCCGTGATTCGGCCATAGTCGGGCAGGAAGCGGTTCTCGGGGTCTTCGGTCGTGACACGGCACTGGATCGCCGCCCCCATCATGCGAACGGCCGCTTGGTCGGGCAGGCCGATCGCGGGGTCGGAGAGTTTGTGGCCGGCGGCAATCTGCAGCTGCCGTCTGACGATGTCGATGCCGGTGATCTCTTCGGTCACCGTGTGCTCGACCTGAATCCGCGGATTGACCTCGATGAAGTAGAAGCGATCGGCATCGGCGTCGACGAGGAACTCAACCGTGCCGGCGTTCTCATAGCGGGCGGTCTTGCCGATAGCCAATGCGGCCTCGCAGATCTGGTCCCGCAGGGCCGGCGCGAGGTTGGGGGCGGGGGCCAACTCGACCACCTTCTGATGCCGCCGCTGCACCGAGCAATCGCGCTCATACAAATGGACGAGGTTGCCGTGGGTGTCGCCGAGCAGTTGCACCTCGATGTGCCGGGCCCGTTCGATGAACTTTTCGACAAAGACGCTGGTGCTGCCGAAGGCAGTCTTGCTTTCCCGCTGGGCACTTTCGAGGGCCCCGGGCAGTTCGTCCTTGCTGCGGACAACCCGCATGCCCCGGCCGCCGCCGCCATGGGCGGCCTTGAGGATCACCGGATAGCCGAGGCCGTCGGCAATGGCGAGGGCGTCGTCAAGGCTCTCGACCGCCTTGGGCGAGCCGGCCAGAATCGGCACCCCGGCCCGCTGGGCCAGGTCGCGGGCGGCGGTCTTGTCGCCGAGATTTTCCAGCAGTTCCACCCGGGGCCCGACAAAGATGATGCCGGCCTTGCCACAGGCCCGGGCAAACTCGGCGTTCTCCGACAGGAAGCCATAGCCGGGGTGAATGGCATCGACACCGTGGGCCCGGGCAAGGGCCACGATGCCCTCAATGTCGAGGTAGCTGCGCAGCGGCTCACCCGACTTGCCGATCAGGTAGGCCTCGTCGGCCTTGAAGCGGTGCAGCGCGAAGCGGTCTTCGTGAGCGTAAATGGCGACTGTCCGCATGCCCAGTTCATGGGCCGAGCGAAAGATGCGGATGGCGATTTCACTGCGATTGGCGACGAGGAGCTTTTGGATGGGAGTGGGCTGCATGACACCGGGATGGGGGGCGAGGATCCTGAACAAGAGCCCGCAATCGTACCCTGACTGCCGGTGGCGGCCTACCGGCGGCCCTGTCAGCTACCTGTTCCCTCCGAAATCACCCGGTGCAAGCCGGGGGGATGGACGGCGTTCATCCCCGGGATTGTGGACCCCGGAAAATCCCAACCAATGCCCTCCGGCGAACAGCACTCGCACTCACCCCTTTTTCTCTTCGGCGTAGCTGGCCCGCAGGTAGATCGGTTTGACTGCCGCCGCATCGAATAGCTCGTTGCGTTCCGCTGCCGCCAGGCCGAGACGGGCAACGGTGGATGCGGTCGGCTGGCGGTCGGCTGGGGCGGCAATCCAGAGGTCGGGTCGGGTGTCGGGCAGTTCAGTGAGCAGCGGGTCGGCCAGCGCCAGGCCTGAGCCGGTGACGGCCGCTCCACGGGGCAGGCTGTCACGCCAAGCCTCAGGCTTTTGCAGGCCAGTGACATGAAGTTGCCACCAATTGCCCGCGTCGGTTGCTCCCGGCGGCCCGGCAGGCGATGCAGTGACCACGAAGAGTTCGCCGCGGCCGGCATCGAAGACAACCTGCACCGGCCCCTTCGGGCTGCCTGCCGCCACCGCCTGAGCGGCAAGACAGGTCGCGGTTGGAATGGCCGCAACCGGGCAGCCGGTTGACCAGGCAATGGCCTTGGCTGTGGTGACTCCCACCCGCAGCCCGGTGAAGGGCCCTGGGCCGATCGCGACTGAGACAAGCGTGGTCTCGGTGAGGGGCCAGCCGGCCGCCTCGGTCAGCGTCACAAGTGCAGGAATCAGCCCGCGGCCGTGGTCGCTTCCGGCAGGAAATGCGAATTCGCGCAGATCGTCCGGTGGCGTCCCGACGGCCACGCTGCCGGGGCTGCTGCTGGTCTCAATGGCGACAAATGGGCCAGTCGATGGCATCGGTTGCGGGGCTTCCTTGACCGTCGTAAAGCTGGCATCATACTTTTTGTTGGCGGTTCGTGAGCAGCTGTTGCCACGCGGTTGCCGACCCGTTGGATCGCCCATCCAACCTTTGAGGCCGATCCGACGGCAGGAAAGTATCTGTGAAGCTCGCCATCATCAGCGATATCCACGGTAACCTCGAGGCACTCTCGGCGGTCCTTGAGGATATCGATCAGCAAAAGGTCGACGCCCTCTACTGCCTCGGGGATGTGGTTGGGTACGGCCCCAATCCCTGCGAGTGCCTGTCGCTGGTACGGCAGCGTTGCCAGCGGGTCATCCTCGGCAACCACGACCAGGGGGCGTTGTTTGATCCGGAGGGCTTCAACATTGGGGCCGAACGGGCGATCCGCTGGACCCGCGATCAGCTTGAGCGGCACGACCAGCGGCTGCGGCATCCCGATGACAGCCTGAGCGATTTTCTGGGGGAGCTGCCGCGAAGTTTCAAGGAGGAAGACATTCTCTTTGTCCACGGCTCGGCCCGCCGGCCTCTGGATGAATATGTCTTTCCTGAGGACATCTACAATCCGCTGAAGCTCAAGCACATTTTTGAATTGGTGCCGCGGCTCTGCTTTCAGGGGCACACGCACATTCCTGGGGTGTTCACACTTGCTCCGGAGTTCGTGGCGGCGGCGGTGGGGCCTGGCACCACCGAGGTGCGAATGATGCTGCCGACAACGAAGGCAATGATCAATGTGGGCTCGGTGGGGCAGCCGCGGGACACTGACCCACGGTCGTGCTACGTGATTGTTGAAGACTTCGAGCGGGTCCGGTTCCGGCGAATTGCGTACGAAGCCGAGGCGACTGCAGCCAAGATTCACGCCATTCCCGACCTCGACAATTTTCTGGGCGATCGGCTGCTGCAAGGCCGCTAGCGGCACGGCTGGCTTCACGGAAAGCTCGGGCATCGTGCCCGACTTTCCTTGGGCGGAACGCCACAAAGCCGAGGTTTGTGACGTTCCGCTGGTGCTCATTGGCGGCAGCTAGTTCACGGAAAGCTCCGACTTCCTGTCGGCCTTTCCTTGGCGGGCTTCCGCCCGCTGGTGCTCATTGGCGGCATCCTGCCGCCGGGTGGCAGTATGGCTGGAACCGAACTGGTTTCACGGAAAGCTCGGGCATCGTGCCCGACTTTCCTTGGGCGGAACGCCACAAAGCCGAGGTTTGTGACGTTCCGCTGGTGCTCATTGGCGGCATCCTGCCGCCGGGTGGCAGTATGGCTGGAGCCGAACTGGCTTCACGGAAAGCCCGGGGCATCGTGCTTCACGCCTACGGGCACAAAGCAAATGCTTCGAAGCCCGAAGCGCAAGCTGAGGGAAACCACGTTTTCTGAGTCACGACGCGCGGTCCCTCGGCTCACGGCTCGTGCTCAACTTTCTTCGTGCGAAATGGTGAATTCGCAGCCTGCGAATGCCCTAACAGGTTTGCTACACTTCCGTTTTTCTGACACCAACCCGCTGACGGACCGCTTGTGGAACGCCGCTACGCCTTTTTTATTGCCATTTCGCTCGCCGCCGTCCTCAGCAGCCAGGTGCTGCGGTCGGTGCTGTTTCCCAAACCTCCTGCAGATCCGGCAATCGCCCAGCAGGACGCGGAAGAGCCGACGGACGACCCGCAGGCCGAGCGGCCAGCGATGCCAGCGGATGGTGACGCACCCTCTGATGCTCCGGCCGCGACAACCGCAGCTCGGCAGCCTGACGCGGCGGGTGACGAGTCGAGCGTGACCGCCGCTGCTGCCGCTCCCCGGCAACACTTCAGCCTCGGCTCGCTCGACCCCGACGGGCCTGTTGGCATGCTGGTGACGCTCTCCAGCCGCGGCGGCACCGTGGAGCGGATCGAACTGGCCGGCAAGCAGTTTCACGATCAGGATGACCGGGGGGCATACATCGGCCACCTTGCGGCCGACGTCGTGCCGGAAGGCTGTCGCCTCGGTGTTGTCGGCCCCGGAACGCCGGCGGCAGCTGCCGGGCTGCGGGCTGGCGATGTCCTCCTTCGCATCAATGACTCCAACACGCCCGATCCCCAAAGTCTGGTTGCTGTGCTGGCCCGCTTGAAGCCCCGACGCCCGCTGCAACTCACCTTCCGCCGCCCGTCGGGTGAGGAAGCCCTTGGTGCTGAGCAGACCATTGAGGTGTTGCCGACCCGGCGACCCCTTGAGGTGATTCGGCCCGAGTTCTCTGCCGTCCCGGTCGCCGATGTGGCGGCTGGCTTTCACGACCCGCTTTCCTTTCGGCTGTCGCTGGCTTCTCGCGACGGCAAGCCGCGGTCGCAGGAAGATGCCGAACTGCCGGGGCATGAACTTGAGCAGATCGACTGGGAGGCTGAAGCTGGCAACGATGGCCGGTCCGTCACCTTCCGTCGTCAGTTGGCCGGTGGCCTCGCGGTGGTCAAGGAGTACCGGCTGGTGACAGCCGCCGATGAGCCGGTCGGTCAGGTCGACGATGCCCGGGCGGGGCAATACCGGCTGCAGCTGCGGGTGTCGTTCACCGCTACCGAACCGACTCAGCTTGAATATGCCCTGGCCGGCCCCAACGGCCTGCCGACGGAAGGCTGGTGGTATGCGGCGCGGATCTCCCGGTCGTGGGGCACGCTGGGTGTCCGCGATGTGGCGATGCGGTTTGTTGGCGAGCCGACCGCCCTCGTCAGCAGCCTGACTCTCGCCGATGAAGACACCGAGCAGCCCGCCACAGCCGTACTTGAGGGCAAGCCGTTGGCATTTGCGGGCGTCGATGCGCTCTACTTTGCCTGCGGGCTGATCCCTGCAGTGGATGGTCCCGAGGTGCCTCGGTTGGCCGAGGTGCAGCCGGTGGTCGTCGGTGAGGTGCCCCAGGCCGCCCGCCGGAAACTGGTGAACGTCAGCTGCCAACTGCTCTCCCGCGAGTTGGACCTTGAGTTGGGCCAGACCGTC
>RFVE01000116.1 GCA_009922585.1 Planctomycetia bacterium | reverse complement strand
TATCTTTCGCTCGATCAACCAAATAAATAAAGCCATCTTCGTCGAAATACCCAATATCGCCTGTATGCAGCCAGCCGTCGACAATGGTTTCGGCTGTCGCCTCGGGCCTGTTCAAATAACCCTTGATCACCGGGGTGCCGCGCACGCATATTTCACCGACCTCACCCGGAGCCTTCAATTCGCCAGCGTCGCCTACACAGCGGCCCTCAAGCACCGGCACCAAGGGTCCTGCGCTTGAGGGGCGCTCCAGAAAAATATCCCCCGCAATATAGCTAATGATTCCGCAAACCTCGGTCATACCATAGCCCTGAGTCGGCTTGGCTCGCTGGGTTACCTCAGCCACTTTACCTACAAGATCCGGCTGCATCGCAGCACCGCCGCCCCCCATAGCGCTCAAGCTGCTGAGGTCATAATTATCTCTATCGGGGTGGGACAGAATTTCGCGGGTCATCATGGGTACGGCACTCATGGTGGTCACTTTCTCCGCCTCGATGAGTCGCATGGCCTCCTCGGTGTCCCACTTATACATGAGGATAAACTTACCTCCAGCAACGCTGCCTCCCTGAAGGATGCAGTTATTAGCAGTGACGTGAAACAAGGGCGTAGCGATAAGGGCTGTCGGCGCAGGGGCGCTCACTGCAGACTCTGGTTTCTCCCCGAGCTCCATAGCCCGTGCGGTCGGCCAGGAAATAAATCTGGGTGTCGGTGCGATAGCCGCCAAACAGCCAGAGCCGCTCGGCCAGCCGCCGCCTGATCATGGCGTTGACGTTGACCAGCGGAAAATAATTAAAACTCACCTCCCAATCGTCATTCGGTCGCCACTCAATGCCCCCCGGCAGGCCGATCTTGGCCTCAAAGGTCTCATCCGGCTTCCAGACATAGGCGATGCCAGGCAGCGGATAGGGCAGCTGTGACGTGGGGGAATAAAACAGACTGAAGCTCCAGTCGTCGCGGGCGTTACGGGCCGGCACTGTGGCAAACAGGATCGCCATCAACGTCAGATCGCGGCCGGCATGAAACGGCTTGTCGCTGGCTGAGCCAAACAGAAAGGTGCCGCCGATGGTGCTGCCGGAGGCAAGCGGACGAATGTGGGTGAGACCCGTCTCGACCAGCCAGAACTGCCCCGGCACCCGCTGGCCCGAGTCGGGCAGGATGGCGTCGGTCGCTAGTTCCAGCCTGCCGAACTTGGCGATGGCCAGCCAGAGTGGCTTGCCTTCTTCGGGGATGCCCAGTGGCACCGCCAGCCGAGCGAACTGAGCGTTCATCTGCAGGTTGGTCGGCTGACCCACCACCGGCGTGTTCGGCGCCCAGAAGCCGCCCATGCTGACCGGGGCCGCCCGGCCGAAGCTGGGCTTCTTCTTGTTGCCGCCGGGGGTGACCGGGTCGAGGTCGGCAATCGGCTCACTGGCGAAGCTGTCTTGTTCAAGGTTGAAGTCGACCGGCGGCAGCAGCTCAATGCGGTTGGCCGGATCGCGATAGGGCGTCCAAGGGCTGACCGTGCCGGGGGGTAGTGGCCGGTCTGTCGGGCTGGTGACCGGTGGCACCCAGACCACCTCCTGTGCCAACAGTGGTGCCGTTGCGGCGGCAAGCAGCCAGCCGCTGACGAGCAGCCGCAGCAGTGGGAGACGGACAGGCACGGCCGTGAACCTTCAAAGAGAACCGCAGAATCGCCGCAGACCCTAGCCAGCTGGCTTCAGTCGGGCAATCGCGGAAGCTGGTGGACATGGGCTGGCCGCGGGCTGTTGGAAGGCCTGACCGCTTGTGGCTTTTGCTATTGCGCTGAGTGAAACCGAAATCCAGAAAGCCCGAGGCGCGAGCCGAGGGAATAGGGTTCTTGGTGCAACAGACGCGGATTCCCTCAGCTTGCGCTTCGGGCTTCAAAGCATGTACTTTTTGCTGATCGCCGTGAACGCGCACCATCAAACGAGGAAATGCGTTTCGGTGATCGAATAACGTGATTTCCCTCAGCTTGCGCTTCGGGCTTCGAAGCATGGACTTTTTTGCTGATCGCCGTGAACGCGCACCATCAAAACTTGTGACGGGGGGTGTTTCTCTGTACACTTCCGTCATGTCAACAGCCCCCCGCTACCAGCCGCACTACACCGTCGCCGACTACTGCCAGTGGGCGGGTGACTGGGAGCTGTGGAACGGGACGGCAGTCTCGATGAGCCCGTCGCCGCTGGGGCCGCACGAACGCGCGGTGGCAAAGCTGGTGTTTCAGATTGAGAACTGCCTGCAGCGGCATTCCTGTCGATGTGCCAGCTATGCGGGCCTCGACTGGATCGTGCAGGAAGACACCGTTGTCCGGCCCGACGTGATGATCGTCTGCGGGAGTCAGCCCGGCCGGTACCTCGAACACCCACCGGCGGTCGCGATCGAGGTGCTGAGCCCCGCGACTGCCGACAAAGATCGCTCAGCCAAACGCAGCCTGTACGAATCAGCAGGTGTCGGCCACTATCTGCTGATCGACCCGGTTGCCAAGACGATCGACTGGCTGGCCCTCGATGAAGCTGGTCGGTACCACGACCGGTCTGCCGAGATCGCCGAGGCCAACCGGTTTTCGCTGACCCTCGATGAGGGGTGCCGAGTCGAGTTTGATCGTCACACGACGTTCGCCTGACTGCCGTTAGCAGACGTGCTGCTGCCCCACGTGGTCGGCCGCGCACGTGCAAGGGGGCAGAGGGGCTCAGCCCGCTCGCAGATCGTCTGCCTGCCGCCTGATCGTCTTGAGTTCAGCGGCGTCCTTGCGGCTGAGGTTCTTCAGCTGCATCGTCATCCGGGGATTTTTTTTGAGCTGCTGCTCATGGCGGGCCAGAAAGTCCCAATAGAGAGTGGTGAAGGGGCAGGCGTCAGGGCCATGGGCGACCTTGGGCTTGTAGCGGCAGCTCTTGCAGGCGTTGCTCATCCGGTCGATGTAGGCCCCGGTGGCACAGTAGGGCTTGGAGGCCATCACCCCCCCGTCGGCAAACTGGCTCATGCCGATGGTGTTGGGCAGTTCGACCCACTCGACCGCATCGACATAGACCGCCAGGTACCACTGGTGAATCTCCTCAGGCCTGACTCCGTAGAGCATGGCAAACAGGCCGGTCACCATCAGTCGCTGGATGTGATGGGCGTAGCCATATTCGAGTGTTTGGCCAAGGGCATCCCGCAGGCAGGTCATCTCGGTGTCGGCACTCCAGAAAAACCCCGGCAGCGGCCGGTCGGCTCCGAGGGCATTCCGCTGGGCGTATTCCGGCATGAACTGCCAGTAGATGCCCCGGACGTACTCCCGCCAGCCGAGGATCTGGCGGATGAAGCCCTCGACCGCAGCCAGCGGTGCGGCACCTGCCCGATAGGCCTCTTCAGCGGCAGCGACCACATCTCGGGGGTTGAGCAGTTTGAGGTTCAGTGCGGCCGACAGCCGCGAGTGGTAGAGCCAGGGCTCACCGGTCCAGATGGCATCCTGATACGTGCCAAAGTTTGTCAGCCGCTGGCTGATAAAGTCGGTCAGCGCCAGCTGGGCATCCTCAGGCTTCACCGGCCAGTCAAACGCTGCCAGGCTGCCCGGGTGTTTGGCAAACCGCTTTTCAACCAGCGCGATGACGTCCCGCGTGATCGCATCGGGCGGGAAACGCCGGGGGGCGGGCAGCGTGCCCGGGCCCGCCTTGCCGAAGCTTCCGCGGTTGTCGGCGTCATAGTTCCACTGGCCGCCGACCGGCTCGCCGTCGTCCATCAGGATGCCGAACCGTTCCCGCAGCGGGCGATAGAAGAACTCCAGCCGCAGCTGCTTGCGGCCGGCGGCATGGGCGGCGAACTCATCGACCGTGGTGAAAAAATGCCGATCAGGCCTGATCTCCAGCGGCAGCTTGGCTGCAGCCGCGGCCGCTTCCAAGGCCTGCCGCACCCGCCACTCACCTGGCTCGACACAGATCAATCGCTCGGGCCCCTGCCCAGCTTTGGCCAGCTGCTTGAGGCTGGCCGCCAATGCCGCAGCCAGCGATGCCGGCTCACCGGCCCGTTTCACGGCGGTCAGTTCGCGGTAGTCAACCTGAAAGCCCGCTGCGGTCAGCTGCTCACGAAAGTGCCGCATCGCCGCCAAAAACATGGTGATCCGGGCCTTGTGGGTCCAGACATGGGTCGATTCCTCGGCCACCTCGGCCATCCAGACCATGTCGGCCTGCGAGTCGAAGCCGTCGAAGGCGGCACTGCCCCGGTCGAGTTGATCACCGAGTACAAGGACCAGATTGCGGGGCATGGCGACTGCAGTTCGGAGGGTGGAGTTTGGCGGGGACTTCGCGGAAAAACCGTTTTTTCTAGGCTCAATCAACAGCTCACTGGCCAAATTTCGCCAGCCTGTTAGCCCCGCAAAACCAGTGCGGTTAGGAGGATAGCACGAATGATACCGACGGCGTCTTCGCGGATGCCAAGCGAAAAAGGACAGCTGCCATGATCGCACTTGCCAAGCCATTTCCTGCCCGCAAGAAGGCCTCTCGATCAGCGACCGCCTCGAAGCCAGTCGGCAAGACCGTCAGCCGTCCGGCGAAGAAGCAGTTAACACCGTCGGAGAAGCGGCGGCGGACCATTCTGGCAAACAAGCGTGAGGCACTCTTCAACCGTGACATCGAATACATCGGTGGAGATGTTTTTTTTGATGCTGATGCTGACAAACTGGCCAGCACCCCACCGGTCGATGCCCGAGTGCCGCTGCAGCGGTCTGCTGCCGAAGCCCAAGCAGCAGCGGGCCGTTCGCTTTCACCTTATCTGGCCAGCCTCTACCAGACCCGGCTGTTGTCGAAAGATGAAGAGCAGTTTTATTTCCGGCGGATGAACTGGTTGAAGTTCCAGGCACTGCAACGGCGGGAACGGCTTGACCCCAAGCGGGCCACGATGAAGCAAATGAAGCAGATTGAAGGCTTGCTTGCTGAAGCCGAGACCGTGAAGGCGATTCTGATCACCTCAAACCTGCGGCTGGTGGTATCGATTGCCAAGAAGTTCAACGAGCCGAGTTATTCCTTCGATGAACTGATTAGCGAGGGTAACGTCGCCCTGATGCGTTCAGTCGAGAAGTTCAACTTTGCGTTGGGAAATCGTTTTAGCACCTACGCGACCTACGCCATCCAGCGGCACTTTTTCCGCATCTCTCACAAGAGTCGACAATATCGCAACCGGTTTGCCACCGATGATGAGCCAGTGCGAGACCGGGCCGAGGAGCCCCGCGACGAAGAGGCCTGCACACCTGGCCAAGTCGATTTTCTCCGCGGGTTATTCGGAAAGTTTTTGAATGAACTGGAACCCCGCGAGCAGCAGATTGTCGTGGCTCGATTCGGCTTTGACGGTGACAAGCCCAAGACCTTCCGTGAGCTTGGTATCGAGATGGGCGTCTGCAAGGAGCGAATTCGGCAGATCCAGACTCGGGCAATCGAAAAGCTGAAGACGATGGCTGAAGAGGCCCAGCTTGAGCAGACCGTTGGTGACTGGCTGTAGCGTATGATCCGCGGTGAATTCTGATCTGCCCGTGGAGTGAGTGAACGTGTCAAAGGTTCTGGTGATTGGGGGTAGCGGTGGCATTGGTGCTGCTGTGGCTCGCCAGCTTGTCGCAAGCGGTGGGCAGGTGTTTCTTGCGGGGCGAAACAGCCAAACACTGGCCGCAGCAGCGTCGGAACTTGGGGTGCAGTGGACGCCCGTTGAGGCGACTGAAGCAGCGGCTGTCGATGCCTGTGCCGACGCTGCCGCCGAAGCCCTTGGCGGGCTGACCGGCATCACGAATTGCGTCGGCTCGATTCTGCTCAAGCCGGCTCATCTCACCCAGCCTGAAGACTGGCAGGCCACGATTGCCGCCAATCTCACCACTGCCTTCAACACTGTGCGTACTGCCGGTCGGCTGCTTAAGGCCTCGGGTGGCTCTGTGGTGTTGCTGTCCAGCGCCGCTGCCCGCATCGGTCTGGCCAACCACGAGGCCGTGGCGGCGGCCAAGGCGGGAGTGATCGGCCTGACGCTGTCAGCTGCCGCCACCTATGCCAGAGCAAGGATTCGCTTCAATGCGGTCGCTCCGGGGCTGGTGCGGACGCCGCTGTCAGCCGGTCTACTGGCCAATGAACTTGCCGCGAAGGCCTCGGTGGCAATGCACCCGCTTGGCCGGCTTGGTGAGCCAGAGGATGTGGCTCGGGCAATCTGTTGGCTGCTCGATCCGCACAATGACTGGGTGACCGGCCAGGTGCTCGGTGTTGATGGCGGCCTGGCCGATGTGAAGGCCAGGGTATGACCTCCCATCAGGCTGCCCGCGGCTCTTCTCTGCACGCGTTGCTCGTGCAGGTGGCGGCCACCGGCTTTATGACCGGCCTGATCTGGTTTGTGCAGCTGGTGCACTACCCAATGATGGAAGGCTGGCCGCATGATGACTTTGGCCGCTGGGAGCTGGCTCACCGCGACCGGACCGGCCCGGTGGTCATCCCGCCGATGCTGGCCGAGGGGGCGGCCGCTGCCTTGCTGCTGATCCGTCGGCCTCAGGGCGTGCCTGCCTGGTTGCCGCTGCTGGGGCTCACCCTGCTGGCAGGTATCTGGGCCAGCACCTTCTTCCTGCAGGTGCCTTGTCACCTGAAGCTTTCCACCGGCTGGGACGCTGCCACCCATCGCTTCTTGGTGCAATCGAACTGGATTCGGACCGTTCTCTGGACGGCCCGGTTGGGAGTGGCCATTGCGATGCTGGTTCGCTGTCAGTCTTCGGTTCGCGGCGGCTCGGGGCGGTGAAAGTCTCGTCGCGGGGCGAGGATACGCCCCACGCTCCTCGAGCGTTCACCGACCCCCTCGCCTCGTCCAGCCTGCGACTGGTCCGGAAATCGCACAAATGCCGCTACGGGAAAGGCATTTCGAGGCGTTCTTTCCAGCCCGGTCGCCCTTGCGGAGGTATTGCCAACTCCCTAACCTTCTGCCGCTGCGGTCGGCGGAGGCCGCGAACTGCCCGTGGGCCCAGGGAGGTGTTGTCATGTCGGTTCCACTCACCACAATCGCCGAACTGGTCAGTGGCCGGCTGGTTGGGCCTGACACTTCAAACCTTGCGATCACGTCCGCCGCGACGCTCGAAACAGCCACGTCGGAAGCAATCACGCTCGTTGATGCCCACGATCGGCTGCCGAGCCTGGCGAAGAGTCAGGCGGCCGCAGCCATCGTATCGCCACGGGGTCAGCCCGCAGGCGGTGGTCGATCCGTCGGCCCGGCTGGCAGGTGATGTTGAAGTCCATCCCCTGGCGGTCATCGGCCCCGATGTCGAACTGGCCGAAGGCGTCACCATCCATGCGGGGGTGCGGCTGGCCGCTGGCTGCCGGATCGGCCCGGGCACCACCATCTTTGCCAATGCGGTGCTCTACGAAGACACCATTGTCGGCCGCGACTGCATCGTCCATGCCGGTGCCATCCTCGGGGCCTATGGCTTTGGCTACAAGCCAGCCGCTGATGGCCTGGAACTTTCGGCCCAGCTCGGCTGGGTGGAACTGGGCGACCAGGTTGAGGTCGGTGCCGGCACCACCATCGACCGAGGCACCTACGGCCCGACCACCATCGGGAGCGGCACCAAGATCGACAACCTGGTCATGATTGCCCACAACTGCCGCATCGGCAGCCACAACATGATCTGCTCACAGGTCGGTGTGGCCGGTAGTACCAGCACAGGCGAGTGGGTGATCATGGCGGGGCAGTGCGGCCTGCGCGACCACATCCACATCGGTGATGGGGCGGTGCTGGGTGCCCGTTCGGGGGTCTCGAATGACGTGCCGGCCAAGACCACCGTACTCGGTGAACCAGCCATCGACCTGAAGGAACGCAAGCTGCAACTGGCGTCGATGACGAAGCTGCCGGAGATGCGGAAGCAGGTCAAGCA
>RFVE01000115.1 GCA_009922585.1 Planctomycetia bacterium | reverse complement strand
AGGGGACAAGCGGCGAGCACTTGAGCGGAAAGTAATCAATCATCGGGCAGAGGCTCCGGGTGGCCCCCCACGGGCGATGGTACTTGCAGATCGACCCAAGCCGGTCGATAGCCCGGTGTTCCTGCGTGGGAATCCGGGCCGCCGGGGTGACGTCCAGAAACGTCGGCTGCCCGTGGTGCTTGGTGGTGCGGAGGTTGACCGAGGCAGCAGCGGCCGACTCGATCTGGCGCGAGCCATCGTTGCGGCTGACAACCCGCTGACACCCCGGGTACTGGTCAACTGGGTTTGGACGCATCACTTTGGCCGTGGGCTTGTTGAAACACCGGGTGACTTCGGATTGCGGGGCGAGTCGCCCAGTCATCCAGCCTTGCTCGATGATCTCGCCCACCGCTTTGTCACAGAGGGCAACTGGAGCCTGCGGTGGCTGCATCGCGAGATCGTCCTCAGCCAGGCCTGGCGGCAGTCCTCTTTCGCCCAGCCCGAAACGCTTGCCCGTGATCCTGACAATCACTTGTTCAGTCGGGCCCAGCGACGACGGCTTTCGTGGGAAGCCTGGCGGGATAGCCTGCTTGTGTCCGCAGGCACGCTGACGCCAGATGTCCGTGGCGGCCCCGGCAGTGATCCGCTTGACGCCAAGCAGCTCACCCGGCGGACGCTCTATACCTGGCTCGATCGGCAGGATGTGCCGGGAATCCTTCGGACGTTTGATATTGCCAGCCCCGACACGGCGGTGCATGTGCGGCCCCAGACAACGGTGCCGCAGCAGGGGCTCGTAGCGCTGAATGCTCCGCTGGTGGTTGCGGTCGCCAAACAGGTCGCCACTCGATCGGCTCGCGAAGCGGGTGAGGCCAGCAGCACGTCCACGCGGCTCACCGCCCTCTGGCGGGCGGTCCTCGCCCGCAGTCCAACCGATCGTGAGCAGGTGATGGCCCGAGCCTGGCTGAACGCGCACGGCGATTCGAATCTCCCCGATTTCGGCCCCTGGCCACAGCTTGCCCAGGCCCTCCTGGCTACCGCTGAGTTTCAGTATGTCGATTAACGAAAAACGCTTGATGGCAGCCATGCAATCACAGATGCCCCCCCTCTCCCGTCGTGACGTGCTTACCCGGTCGGGCCTTGGCCTCGGCTGGCTGGCTGCGTCTGGTCTGCTGCACGGTGAGTCGGCGGCCGCTGCGGCGGGCAATGCCCGGCGGCCAGCCACGACTCTCGCCCCCCGTCCGCCCCACTTTCCCGCCCGGGCCAAGGCGGTGATTCACATCTTTGCCAACGGCGGCCCCAGCCATGTTGACACCTTCGATCCGAAGCCCAAGCTGCAGGAGTATGCCGGCCGGGAGATTCCAGGTGCCCTCAAGACCGAGCGGCGGACCGGGGCGGCCTTTCCCTCGCCTTTCCGTTTCAGCCGGCACGGGGAATCAGGCCTTGAGGTGAGTGAGCTCTTTCCCTCGGTGGCCCGCCATGCCGACCGCTTGCTCGTGGTGCGATCGATGCGGGCTGATGTGCCCAACCATGAACCGTCGCTGCTCTTAATGAACTGCGGTGATGCCCGGCTGGTCCGGCCGGCCGCGGGTGCCTGGGTGACCTATGGCCTTGGGACAGAAAACCAGAACCTTCCGGGCTTCGTTGCCATGTGCCCAGGCGGTTATCCCATCAGCGGCACGGCGAACTGGCGGAGCGCCTTCCTGCCCGGGGTGTTCCAGGGCACCTACGTCGATACCAAGAAGAAAAAGGCCGATGAGCTGGTTGAATGCATCCGGCATCCGTTGCTTGCCGCTGAAGCCCAGCGGCGACAGTTTGAGTTGACGTCGGCCCTTGACCGTGAGCATTTGGCCGGCCGTCAGCATGATCCGCAGCTCGAGGCCCGGCTGGCCTCGATGGAACTGGCCTGGCGGATGCAGTTTGAGGCTGGCGAGGCCTTCGATGTCACTCGTGAGCCCAAGCACGTGCTTGAACGCTACGGTGACACCCCGCACGGCCGCCAGCTGTTGATTGCCCGGCGGCTGGTTGAGCGGGGAGTGCGATATGTGCAGGTCTGGCACGGGGCAGGCCAGCCCTGGGACAGCCACAGCAACATTGAGAAGAGCCACCGCACGCTGGCTGGTGAGGCCGACCAACCGATTGGGGCTCTGCTCGATGATCTGGTCGGCCTCGGCCTGCTGGAAGACACGTTGGTGCTCTGGGGGGGTGAGTTTGGCCGCACGCCGACCGTGGAACTGCCGAACGATGCCGGGGTGAAGTCACCCACCGGCCGTGACCACAACCATCACGGTTTCACTGTCTGGATGGCTGGTGGTGGCGTGAAGGGGGGCACGGTCCACGGGGCCACCGACGAGTTCGGCTTCAAGGCAGTCGAGAAACCGGTGCATGTCCACGACCTGCAGGCGACGATGCTGCATTTGCTGGGCCTCGACCACAAACGGCTCACCTATCGCCACAGCGGTCGCGACTTCCGGCTGACCGACGTGCATGGCAACATCGTCACCGACTGGCTGGCGTAGCGGGCAACGCTGCTCGAGGGGACCGCCAACTCTCTTGGAGTTCACTTCTTCAGAGATCGTCGCCAAACCGCCGGGGCGTTGCCCAGACCGCCAGCCGTTCGCGGGCGACGTCGGCCCAGGGGCTTTCTGGGGCGAGTTCAAGGAAGGTAATCAGGTGCCGGCGGGCTTCAGGTTCTTGCCGTAGCTCGGCCAGGACGCCGGCCATGTGCCAGTGAGCATCGGCGTAATCCGGCTGCTGCCGCAGGACGCCCTCAAGCGCTGCAGCCGCAAGTTCAAAGTCGCCCTGTTCAGCCAGCACACAGCCGAGGCTGGTACGAGCTTCAAGGTGATCGACGTCAAGTTCCACTGCCGCATAGTACCGCTCGCGGGCGGCTGCCACATCGCCGGCCCGATAGAGTGTCTCAGCCAGCATGAAGGCAACCGGGGCCGAGGGGCCGTCAGCCTGAAGTACCGCCCGCAATGCTTCTGCAGCCTCCAAGAAGTTTCCTGCTGATTCCAACTCAGCTGCCAGGTCAAGCAGTTCAGCTGTCGTACTGATGGCGTCGGAGCCGTGGGCAGAATCATTCTCGAGACAGCTCCAGGCGGTGGCCAAGGCGATGATGCCGTGTTCAATATCGGTTGCCGGCTGCGCTGCAGCGGCGGTTACGTCATCGCAATAAAAGCCGAACTGTAGTTGGCCACCAGCAGCGAGCAGTGTTGTATCCTGCCGCAAGCTCAGTCGCCGCCCATCAACCACGACCCGGCTGGCCAACTGGGCGGCCTGCTGCGGATCACCTCCGGCAAAACGGCGAAGCTTGCGGTCGAGTTCCCGCAAGGACAGGCCGGTCTGCAGCAGCCGGGCAAGATCGCGGGCCACCACCAGCATCGCGTAGTCGTACCAGTTGATTGCCCCGGAGGACTTTGCTGGGGCGAGAAACCCTCGCCTCGTCCAGTGTCGGATGGTGGCCCGGCTGACCCCGAGCAGTTCGGCCATCAGCGCCACGGTGTAGAGGCGGCTGACGCCGGGGTGGTCAGTGGGAAAGAGTGACCGGGGCATGTTCGTGGTTGGGGTGGGATGAGATGCCGATCACATCGGCGGCAAGGACTGGGTTCTACTTCACTGGCACGGCGGCAATCCACCCCTCAAGCGGATCGAGGTTTCGCGGCAGGCCGAATTTGGGCTGGACTGCGGCGTGGCCGGCCTGCAGGCTGCAGAGGACTGCATCGAGCAGATCACCGCGGCCGTCGGCCAGCATCCGCCGTTGCCACGTCGGGCTGGCCTCCAGCCGGATGGCGAGTCCGGCGGTGCCTGCGGTCAAAGCCGTGAGAATTTGCCGCCGTCGCTGCCGTCGGTCGGGCGTCTGGCTGGCTGGCGTGTCACTCTTATACGAACCGCGGACAATCTGCCGGGCAGTAAAGCCGGGGTAGGCCTCCAGGGCGATCCGCCGCTGCCGGCTGCCGCGCAGCGGATGTCGGTGGGCGGGAAAGGCCAGCCCGGCAGCGAGCATCCGGCCGATCCCGGCATGCATCATCCAGGCGACCGGCGGGTTGGTCCACCGCATCGCCGGGCTCGAGCCGGCCGGCTTGTCGGTCTGACGCCAAGCGAATTTGCTGCCGACCGGCCGGGCGTTGCACCACTGCCGAAACGTTTCGCGGAGGGTTTCCCGAGGCTGACCGCAGAAGAACTGCACAAAGGTGGGCCAGTCAGTCGGCCAGCCCTCGTGCTCAATCAGAGCCCGAGGCTGGCCGAAGGGCAGGTCAAAGCCACCAATCCACTCACCCGGTTCAGCCAGCAGTTGCTCAAAGGCTTTAAGGGTTGGCAGTTCCCGAATCGTCTCCAGCCGATAGACCGGCTGCTGCTTTTCGACCAGCTGACCCACCGCTACCGTGATTGGCTTGCGGTTCGTTGGCGCTGATGAAAAATCAACTCCGATCAACTGCCGGCTCGTTGAAGTCACGGTCGGTCGAATGGCCGACTGCTGGTGGTGTCAGCAGTCGGGAAGTCAGCAGGAATGGCGGTCGTCACGCTGCCGGTAGCGGCCCACTCACAGCCCCGGGGTGGCCAGCACCGTCAGGTTCTCAGCCGGCCCCCGCAGGCTGTCGTAGAGTTCGTCTTTGGCATGCATCCAGCTGCTCGGCATGCCGGTGGTGATCGGATGGCTGCTGTCCCTTACGATGATCGCGAAGGGGGCCTGCGGGCCGTGGGCACCACCCTTTCCCACTGCCGTGTCACGGACCAGTTTGCCCTCGTCGGTGTAGTAGACATAGGGTCCACTCTTCTCTGAGCGGCCGCCCCAACCCCCCAGTCCGATCATCTCGTTGTAGGCCGGCCAGTCAGGAAAGGAGTTGTCGGCGGCATGGACGACCACTAGGCCGCCACCGGCATTCATGAATGCCTCCAGGGCTGCCTGGGTGTCAGCTGGCCACGCAGCCGCCCCGTGGCCAAAGTTACTCACCACCACGTCATACTCAGCGAAGGCAGGCTTGAAGGTTGGGTCTTCACCTTTCGGGGCGTGGGTGACCACATCGACAGAGAAGAGCTTTGAATCTTCAAGATACCGCTTCATCATCTGGGTCGTCTCGGGCCAATTCTTGTGGTTGTTCTGGCCATCAACAATCAGGGCCCTCAGCGGGGCAGCGGTGACGGTACCGGAGGCCGTGGTCAGCACTGTGATCAGCAGGGCGGTAGTGAGCGTACGAAGTAGGTGAGCAAACATGGGCAACGTTTCTGTAAGCAGCAGTGACGATAGGATATGGTTCGACGAGTGTCTTGTGGGTTTGGGTTGCAAATGGGCAAGATTCCAACGCCGCAGATTGACCGACTGGCAGCTCAGGGCATGCGGTTCACCGATGCCCACTCGTCCTCTGGCGTCTGCTCGCCCTCCCGGTACACCCTGCTGACCGGCCGCTATCACTGGCGAACCCGGTTGCAGGCGGGCATTGTCGGGCTGTGGGAAAAGCCACTGATTCCTGCCGATCGGTTGACGATCGGGGGGCTGGCAAAGCAGCAGGGCTATCGGACGGCCTGCATCGGTAAGTGGCATCTCGGCTGGGACTGGCCGGTCTCGGCTGACGAGCGGAAGGAACTGGTCGCCTTGGCTCGTCGCAGAGGCAAGGACAAAGAGCGACTGAAGCCAGCCGCAGTCACCGCCGAGCAGCAGACGCTCTGGCAGCAGATTTTTTCGCAGCCGATCAGCGGTGGGCCGACTGCGGTTGGCTTCGATCGCTACTTCGGCACCGATGTGCCCAACTGGCCCCCATTCTGCTTTATCGACAACGACCGGACCGTCGGGATTCCCACGACGCTCTTGTCACCAGCTGACTTCAAAAACCATCGGGCGAGTAATCAAGGCCCGGCGGTCGCCAATTGGAGCCTCGAGGCGGTACTGCCCCGGCTGCGGGACGAGGCAGTCGCCTTCATCGAACAGTCGGCCAAGGCCCCAGAACCCTTTCTGCTCTACCTGCCGCTCACGTCACCCCACACCCCACTGGCCGTTAATGAACCCTGGCAAGGCAAGAGTGGTCTTGAGAACGCCTGCGCTGACCTGATCATGGAGACCGACGCCGTGGTGGGCGATGTGCTCGCGGCGATCGACCGGGCTGGCGTGACCGATGAGACACTCGTTGTCTTCACCAGCGACAACGGCTTCGCACCCTACGTCGGGGCGAAGGAACTGGAAGCACGGGGGCACTATCCCAGCGGTCCCCTGCGTGGTTACAAGAGTGATGCCTGGGAAGGGGGGCACCGGGTGGCTTTCATGGTGCGGTATCCGGGGGTGGTCGCTCCCGCCAGCCAGTGTGATCAGCTGGTTCATCAGGCCGACCTGCTGGCGACCTTTGCCGAGATCCTCGCGGCCGATTTGCCCGCTGACGCCGGCGAAGACAGCGTCAGCCTGCTGCCGCTGTTGCGGGGTGACGACCAGCCGGTACGGCGGCAGGCTGTCAGCTGTGGGATGCGTGGAATGCCGGCCTTCCGGGACGGCCAGTGGAAGCTTGTGCTCGGTGCCGGCTCTGGCGGCTGGAGCAAGGGGGGCGATGCAGCCGAGCTGCAGCTCTATGACCTTGCCGACGACCTCGGGGAAACCACAAATCTGGCAGCCACCCAGCCTGACCGGGTACAGGCAATGCTGGCGGCCTATCAGAAAATCGTGGCCGCGGGCCGCAGCAGCCCGGGACCACAGCAGCAGAATGATGTGAAGGTCCGGCCTTACCCACAGCCCTAGCTCTGGCTGTCACGCTTCTCGACGCCGCTTTCCAGCTAAACCTTAAAGGCAAAGCCTAGGTCGTCTGCGTGGTAGCCGGAGCAGGAATCGGCTGCAGCTTCAGCGAAGTGCCGGTGGCGGGCGTCGGCTCGGCCGGTGCCTGCGGCCGGTTGGCCGTTGACTTGGTTGGGCTGGTGGTGTCTTCCGCGGAAGCAGATTTTGGGTCGACATGCTTCAGATCCGAATCTTTCCAGCCTTCGTTGGTGGCTGTGGCCTGATCGGTAGGCCGATCGCTGTAGGTTTTGATCGGACCATCGACAGGGGCTTGCGGGGCTGGCTGCTGCGGGGCATCTCCCGTCGCCACTGGGGCCATTGGACGTGAGGCGGCGGCTGGCGCTGGCAGCATGGGAGGAGCAGCCACCGCTGCCGGGGTGGCAGGCACGGCGATCGGATTGCCACAGGCATCAAGCGGCACCCGCGTGACCACGGTCCGCGGTCGCCGGACGGTGTATGTGTAGGGCACCTGTTTGGCGACCACCCGGGGCACCTGGGCCGTCCGCTGCTCGGTCACGTACTTGCAGACCTGCACCTGCTGCGGTTCGACCCGCTCTTCAGCCACATACTTGAGTACCTGCACCGGAATCTGCCGCACCTGCTCTTCGGCTACATACTTGCAGACCTGTACCGGTACCTTGTTCTCGACCCGCTCAATAACCTTGCGGACGGTCTGCACCGGCACCTGCCGCACCTGCACCTCGGGCACCATCTTCATCGTCTGAATCGGTACCTGCTGCACGACCTGCTCATCGACATAACGAACCGTCTGCACTGGCACCTTGCGGGTGACGACCCGATTGACATAGCTGGTCTGCGGCACCTGAACCGGGGTGACCGTCGGCTGATAGACGCGGTTGACCTGGTTCACGACGACTCCCGGGGTCACGTTCCAGGCAAAGCCCCCCCGTCGCCAGGACGAAACACCGGTGTAGGGATTCACCGTCCAGCCGCCTGGTTGCCAGCCGAGCGAGGTGGTGCCTGGCGTGGCGACCGGCGTGACCACGTCGACGGCCGTGCTGCCAACCGAGTAGGTTGTCTGCATGGTGGTGACCGGTTCGGCAACAGTGTAGGCCTCTTCTCGCTCACTCGTCTCGTAAACCGGACGGCGGACGGTCGTAACCTGCTGCTGCATGGTCGTTTCATAGACAGGCTTCATCACCGTGTACTG
>RFVE01000114.1 GCA_009922585.1 Planctomycetia bacterium | reverse complement strand
CCGGGGCTCGGCGGCGAGCTTGGCCAGCTCACTCTGGGCTTCTGAAACCCGCGACTTGGCGACGGCCAGCTCACTTTTCAGTTTGCGGTCGTCGAGCCGAAACAGCGGCGTGCCGGGGACAACCTTGTCATCGACCCTGACTGACACGACGGTCACGACACCGGCGAGGGCTGAGCCGACGGCGATGTTCTCCGTCTGGGCCTCGACGATGCCCGCAGCGGCAAGGGTGGCAGCAAACGGGCTCTGGGCCGGAGCAATCGGGGGCGGCGGATTGTCAGCCACCATGCGGCTGTTCCAGACATACCAG
The DNA here is from genome assembly GCA_009922585.1 of Planctomycetia bacterium. Taxonomy (GTDB): domain Bacteria; phylum Planctomycetota; class Planctomycetia; order Pirellulales; family UBA1268; genus UBA1268. The sequence continues at coordinate 7,612 of RFVE01000114.1, read as the reverse complement.
CCGGCAAAGCCGAGCAGCATCAGCGCCGCCAGCGGCAACGCCAGTTGCACCAGCCAGTCGCTCAGGCTGCGGTGACGGGTCAGCCGGGTGGCTGGGGCGTTCGTTGAACTGGGCAGCATCAGGTTCATTGTCCTGCAGTCTACCGGGGCTGCCTCAGGCCTGATCAACCGCCGTCGTCACCGACTCGATCCGGCCATCTTCCATGGTCGCGATGCGATCGGCGAAGGGGTAAGCCCGCGGGTCGTGGGTCACAACCACCACCGCCCGGTCGGGCTGAACGGCGACCTGGCGGATCAGTTCCATGGTGATCCGCCCGTTTTCGGCATCGAGGGCGCTGGTCGGCTCGTCGCAGACCAGCAGCCGTGGCTCATGGACCAGGGCGCGGGCAATCGTCACCCGCTGCTGCTGCCCGCCCGACAGTTCACTCGGCAGGCTGGTCAGCCGATCGCCGAGGCCGAGCCGGTCGAGCATGGCCGCCGCCGCGAGCAATGCCCGCTGGCGCTGCCAGCCGGCGATCAGCAGCGGCACGGCTGCGTTCTCCACGGCGGACAACGCCGGCAGCAGGTTGGTTGCCTGAAAGATGAAGCCGACGTGGTCGCGGCGGAACCGCACCTTGCGGCCGTTGGTCATGGTGGTCAGATCGTGGCCGAGGCTCCGAACGGTGCCGGCCGTCGGCTCGAGGGTGCCGGCCATGATCGAGACGAGCGTCGTCTTGCCGCAGCCGCTGGGGCCGACGAGCATCAGCAGTTCACCGTAGGGAATGTCGAGATCGACCCCCCGCAGGGCCCGCGTTCGGGACTCACCCCGGCCGAACTCCTTGGTGACTCCTCGCAGGGTGATCGCTGCAGTCGTGTTGGGAGGGGCAGACGCGGGCATCGGCTGGCTAGCCCCGGAAGACGATGGCCGGGTCGAGTACCAGCACCTTGCGGACCGACAGCACGCTGGCCACCAGCACAATCACGAAGACGGCGGCGGCCGTCAGCCCCAGCACCTGCCAGGGCATGAAGAAGGCCAGCCGCGTCGTCGTCTGTGTCCACCAGCCGAAGGCTGCCGCCAGACCGACGCCGACGCCATACCCGATCAGCCCAACGTTGGCCGCCTGAGACAGCACCATCAGCAGAATTGTGCTGTTGCCTGTCCCCATCGCCTTCAGCGCCCCGAACTGCCGGATGTTTTCCACGGTGAACAGGTAAAAGGTCTGGCCGGCGATGGCGGTGCCGACGATGAAGCCGAGCAGGACGGTGATGCCAAAGTTGATCGGAATGCCGGTCTTCTGCAGGTAGTACCAGATCGTCTGCCAGATGAACTGGCTGCGGGTGAGGGCCTGCAGGCCGGTCTGGGCGGCGATCCGGTCGCAGACCTCCTGTGATGAGAGGCCCGGTTCGGGATTGGCCAGCACGAACGAGAGCACCTTCCGTTCCGGCGGGGCGAACCTTACGGCCTGGCTGTAGCGGGTGTAGAGGATCGGAAAGCTCTGGAAGGTGCGGCTCGCCTTGGTGATGCCGACAACCACGGCCCGGCGGTCGTTCATCTCGAAGACCCGGCCCAGTTGGAACGGCTCGTCAGGCCAGATCCGGCGATAGCCCGCCTCGTCGATGATCACGGCATCGGGTGACCGCAGGGCAGCGATTGAGCCGAGGAAGACATCCTGGGGAGCCCCGATCAGGGTGGCATCGTCGAGCCCCAACAGGATCATCTGCTCGTACGATCCCTCCTGCAGCCGAGCCCGGCCAATGCCTTTGTAGAACCGCACTGCCCAGTCCACGCCGGGGACGCCCTTCACCCGAAACAGTTCGGTGTCTTTCAGCGGCTTGATGTCGTCGACGAATTGGACGTTCTCGTCCATGACCCAGATTGCCGGCCCCTCAACGTCGCGAATTTGGCTGACCGTCAGTGACATCAGGCCGCAGAAGATTGAGGCCTGCTGGGCGATCAGCAGGGCGGCGAACACAACCCCAAAGATGATGCCGAGGTACTTGCCTCGGTTGCCGATCAGCATCTTCCAGGCGATCCAGTACATGCAAGAAGTGTAGCGGCTGGCTGTGACAATCGATCGGTTGTTGAGGAAAGGCTGTGTCTTCCACCCGTGGGGAATTTGGAGGATCCTGTCAGACCGTCCACATCACGGTTACAGAGCCCCTCAACTCAACCACAGCTGCAGGCTGGAGCCCCGGAGTGGGTTGCCTAAGAACTTGCACTGAAAAGGCCTGGCACTATGCCGGTGCTCGCAGCGTTGAACTGGTCCATTCCAGCACCGAACCGTTGGGCTAATGTCAGGTGCAAGTTGGCAAGCGGAGTGCCCTTTTCCGCTCGAAGGTGCTGGCCCGTCTCCAGGCCCAGTCGGCCTCCCCCGCAAAGGATCAAAGGCAGGTCATTCTTCACGTGGCCGTTGCCATCTTTCATCTCGCTGCCGTAAAGCACCAGACTGTTGTCGAGCAGGCTACCCTCTCCCTCGTCGATACCCCGCATCTTCTCGAGCAGATAAGCCGCCTGTTTGGCGTACCAGCGGCTGACGGTGGTGTATTCATCGACGAGTGACTGCTGGTTCTTATGGTGGCTCATGCCGTGATGGTCATTCTTCACACCGTCGAGGAAAGTGAAGTTCTGCCGGCTAAAGCCGTGTGCACTCATGAAGGTGGCAACTCGGGTGGTATCGGTCTGCAGGGCCAGCACTAGCAGGTCGAGCATCAGCCGCATGTGCTGGTCCTTCTCCAGCGGTATGCCAGCAGGTGGTCGATTTTTTTCTGGGGTTCGCAGCGGCCTCCAGGCTGGCTCGGGCGGATCGAGTGTTCGTTCGATCTGCCGCTCAACGTCGCGAAGCCCCGCAAGATACTCCTCGATCTTTTGCCGATCTCGGCCGCTGGTCCGCCGTTGCACCTGCCTGGCCTCATCCAGAACGAGGTCGACGACACTTCGTCGTCGGGCTGCCGCCCGCTGGGCCGCGGGGGACGCGGGGTCGTGAAAGAGCCGATCAAAAGCGGCCCTTGGATTGATCTCCGGTGACAGCCGCTGCGTGGGGCTGATCCAGGATACGGTGTTGGCGAGCGCAATCGGGTCGTCGCCAGCCATGCCCTGGCGGGGTGGTTCGGTTCCCAGTTCAATCGAAGAGAACCGGCAGCCTTTGCCAATGGTCCGGGCGATCACCTGATCGACGGAAATTCCGTTGACACCGTTTTCAATTGCAGTTCCCGTGAGGAACGCTCCAGTCAGCTTTACATGGCCACGGCCGCAGCTGTCGATTCCACTGAGTATGAGCAGTTCATCGCGGATGCCGGCCAAAGGTTCAAGGATTGGAGAGAACGTGTAGTCGCAGCCGACGCCTGATACATCCCAGGCGGCAGGAAAGACACCGTTGGGCTGAAAAAAAGTCACGAACCGTACCGGTGGCTGCAGGGCAGCGGCTCCACGAGCTGCCCGGTCATCGATCGCCTCAAGCCACGGCAGGCCAACGCTGACGCCGGCGGCTCTGAGCAACGTACGACGATTGAGGTGTATACGGCGCGGCAAGCGTGACATGGGTTATCTCCCGTTGGTTGAAGCGGCTGGATCAATGAGTGCGGGGCCCTGATTTCGAAAGGCATCACTCAGCACGATTGCCTCAACCAGGGTATCGGCTCGGAAGTCCTCGTGTTCCAGCCGTTGATGGATTGCTCGTACCAGCCCCTCATCCTCGACCCGCAAACTGCGACCGAGGGCGAAGGCGAGCAGCCGGCGGATCAGATGAGAGATGAACTCGTCGCGGTGTTCAGTCGCCAGCAAGGCCCGCAGATCGGCCGGACCGTCGAAGCTGCGGCCGCCGGGGAGGCTGCCCCGGGTATCAAACGGCTGGCCAGCCTGGGACTCGCGGATTCGGCCAATCGCGTCGAAGCATTCAAGTCCAAATCCGATCGGGTCGATCCGGTCGTGGCAGACGGCGCAACTGGCATCACGGCGGTGCAGGGCGAGTTCCTCACGCAGCGTCTTGCCGCGGCGTCCGGCGCGGTCATCGAGTTGCCCCGCATCAGCTGGTGGTTCGGCAAGGGTTCTGCCGAGCAGGTTCTCCAGCACCCACTTTCCGCGGAGAACGGGGCTGGTCCGGTTGGGTGTTGATGATGCGGTCAGCACGGCAGCCATGCCGAGCAGGCCGCCACGGCGGTCATCATGCAGGACGACCTGCCGCGGTGTGTCTGTGCCGGTGATCGCTTCAATTCCATAGTGGCTCGCCAGCGGTGAGTGAACGAACGTCTGCCGGCCATCAAGCAATTCCAAAAGGCTGCCGCCTGTTTGCAGCAGATGTTCAAACAGGAGGACCGGTTCGAGCTTCATTGCCGTCGCCAAACTCTCGGAAAATTCGGGGAATGTTTTGGCATCGGGCTGATGGGCTGTTCCCAACGACTCCGTGCCAAGCCATTCGCCGATGAACGTTTCAGCAAAGGCCCGCAACCGCGGATCGTTGAGCATTCGTTGCACCTGGCCCCGAAGGACAACCGGGTCAGTGAGTCGGCCAGCATCGGCGAGTGCCCGCAGGTTGTCGTCGGGCATCGAAAGCCAGAGGAAGTAGCTGAGTCGGCTGGCGAGTTGATGGTCGTTGAGCCGGAATGCCTCGGTGGTCGGTCCGAGTTCATCACGGAAGATAAAGTGGGGTGAGGTCAACGCGGCGGTGTAGGCCAGCCGAAGGGCTTCCTCGACCGATTCGCCTCGGTCGCGGGCTGTCGTTGTCAGGGCTGTGTAACGGTCGATTTCGGAAGCCATTACCGGTCGGCGGAAGGCCCGGGCGAGGAAGTCTGCAATCATGACGCTCGGCTGCCGATTCGCTGCAAATAGCTCGGTGACCCGATCGGCAGCGGCCGCTACCGGCAGGAGAGGTCCCTGGATCTTGAACCAGTCGAGTCCCGCCGAGCCGAATGTTGGGGGCGGAGGCAGGTCGGCGTCTCCGAGGAGAAAACCTGGTTGCCACTCAATCTCAAGTCTGGCCAGTGAATCGCGGACCACCTTTTCGTTGGCTGCCAGTTTTTCCCGATTGGCAGCGGTCAGTCGGTCATTGATCTCGGCCACCGGGACGTTTAGGGCTACCGCCAATTCTCGCTTGATGCCTGCCATCACAGCAGTCCGCTCCGGCAGTAGATTGAAATATTCCTGGAGGTCGGTGGCCGCTCCCGCGGGTGTCACCAGCCGCAAATACTCGATCCGTCGCTGCATCCCGCCGAGGGCCTTGTTGAGCCGGTGGATGAGCTGAATGATCTCACCGCTAGCGTCGGCAGGCAGCGGAAAGGCCGGGGTGTTCTGTCGGCAGGCGGCTGTCACCCGTTCGGCGGCGTCCTCGGGAAGCTTGGGGTCGTTGGGGCGGCGGGCCAACTGCTGTCGTCGCCGGTCACTGGCTTTTTTCAGCTTCCGCAAGGCGTCGGGTACGTGCATGTTCCAGGTGAATTGGTGAGATCCTTTCCGCAGCAACAGCTCGACCGACTCCTCTTGGGGTCGGCTATCCTGACAGTGAAAGTCGGCTCGGGCTTGGTTGTCGATTCGCAGCCGCAAACCACTTTCGCCCCCGACGCCAACAAACCGAACGGTCAGCCGGTACCAACCATCGGCCGGTAGATCGATGCTGCCATAGACCGTCTGCTGGCCAACCGACATTACGTACCCGGTGCCCCCTCCCGGGAGCTCCTGAGAGCGTGTTCGCCGTTCGGTCATCAGGAGGGTCTCGGCCTCATATTCAAGGGTGGTGCTGAGTTCAGGCCGCGACAGGTCAAGGATCGCCCCGAGTGTCACATCGGCAGCGGTGACATACTGCTCGGCCAAGACCGGTGGAATGAAAAGGGAGTCGCGGTCATTGGTAAAGCCGGAACTGCCCGGGCCGTCGTCGAGCAGGAATCGCTGCGGTTGGAGATCGATGCCGAGGAGATCTCGCAGGGTGTTGCCATACTCCTGCTTCGTCAGCCGTGGCAGGGTGACCCGCCCCAGAGTGGCGTGGGCCTGCCAATCAATGTCAGCGATCGCCCGCTCGACCCAGTCAACGATCTGTTGCCGTTGGGCTGCGCTTGGCAGCGGCTCCTCTGGTGGCATCTCTTCGTCACGGACCTGGTGCAGCAGCGTCTGCCAGAGTCGCAGTTCATCGATGATCGATTCGGGCTGTCGGAGTTGTTGCAGGTCGACCCCACCTGCGCCATCGTCGGGGTTGTGGCAGCGGACACAGTGCTGCTGGAGGATCGGCCAGATCGTATCCGTGTATTGCTGTTGGAGGCTGACTTCGGCTGCCGCGACCGACCCTGCCAGCAAGATGACCAGACCAGCTGCTGAGCTCGTCATACGGCTGATCGAATCGGTGCGGTGCTGAATTGGAGCCATTGACAGACGGTGGAAACGGTTTGCGGTGCGGTGGAGCCAGCCACTTGAGAAAAACAGTGAGTGGCACAAGGCGGGGCGAACTGCGACACTGGTAACTATGTGCGGAACTGAGTGCTGATTATGCCGGGCGACAGCCCTACCCCGAAGGGAGACTTCGATGGTATGCACCTCGACTTGCCAGCAGGGAGGATTTCCCACCGCCTTCCTTGGTGAAGGCGGGTCTCAGAAAATGGGTTTCGTTTCACATTCCACCGCTACACGGTTCACTGTTAACGGCTTGAGCGGTGGCATGGGCTTGCCGTGGGCTCTGAGAGATCCGAGGCGGTGGCTGCTCGGATGCCTGCTGCTGGCAGGCTGCCTTATGCAGGCGACGGATGTCGCAACAGCTGACGCTCCCGTCGAGCCGCCATCGGTTGAGCAACTGGTCACCATGGTAAAGCCGGCAGTGGTGACCATCCGTCACACTGGACGGGGCGAGCGGGATACCGGGCTGGGCACCGGTTTTGTCATTTCAGCTGACGGGCTGATTGCTACGAATCTGCATGTGATTGGAGAGGCTCGGCCGATTTCGGTCGAGTTGGCTGACGGCAGGACTTTCCCGGTGACCGAGGTTCACGCCTCGGACCGCGGGGCAGATCTGGCAATCGTTCGGATCGACGCCGCTGGGCTTCAACCGCTGAAGCTAGCAGCAGGTCAACAACTCGCAGATGGTCAGGAAGTGGTTGCCATTGGGAACCCGCATGGGCTCGAGCGGAGTGTTGTCACCGGCCGGGTCTCAGGTCAGCGGGAAATCGATGGCGTTGAGATGATCCAGCTGGCAATCCCGATTGAGTCGGGCAACAGTGGTGGCCCGCTGCTCGATCGAACCGGTCGGGTCCATGGGATTTTGACCCTGAAGTCTCTCGTGACCAGGAACCTCGGGTTCGCGGTCACGGTTGATCGCCTGCAGCCGCTCCTTGAGAGCCCCAACCCAGTCGTCATGGACCGTTGGCTGACAATCGGGGCCCTCGATCCGGCCGAGTGGACGATCGTTGGAGGCGGCCGCTGGCGTCAGCGGGCGGGCAGGCTTTCAGCGGCGGGAACCGGCAGTGGCTTTGGTGGCAGGTGTCTCTGTTTGGATGCCGGAGATCCTCCGGCAGTACCCTACGAACTGGCCGTCCGGGTGAAGCTCGAGGATGAGTCAGGAGCTGCCGGGCTGACCTTCGCCGCCGACGGAGAGGATCGTCACTACGGTTTCTACCCGAGTAATGGCCGTCTGCGGCTGACCCGTTTCAATGGCCCGAATGTC
>RFVE01000113.1 GCA_009922585.1 Planctomycetia bacterium | reverse complement strand
TGTGCCAATTTGGGCTGCCCTTGGAAGCGGGTTCAGGCTTGGGAACCATGCGATTCGATCAATTAACATCGGGAAGGGGCGGCTGTGGCAAGCGGTCGATGGGCTGGACGGGCGGCACTGCTCATGACTGGCTTCCTGAGGTGCCACCCTTGGTGGCGGTGGCAGGAGCGGTGGCTGCCGGCTGTTGGCTGGGAACAGGGCTTGCCGGCTGGTCTGCCTTCACGGGCTGGTACGTTGGCGGACTCGTCGTTGCAGCCGTCGTGCTGATCATCGCTTCGCTCGTTGTTCAGCAGTGGCGACTTCCCAAGCAGGTGCTACTGCCTTGGGTTTTGACGTTGGCAGGCATCGCTCTGGCTGCGGCGGGTTGGGGCTGGTGCCGGGTGCGGTTGTTTCCAGCAAGGGACTTCGCCTGGAATCTTCGTGAGATTCCGCAGCCAGTCGCCGTTGAGGGGATCGTGCTGCGTTCCCCCCGACTCCGACCAGTTGCAAGCGATTTCTCACGGGCCGGTCCTGCCCGGATAACCTGCCAGTGGCGGATCCGGATTACTGCCGCACGCCATCATGACCCAGGAGAGTTTGACTTTGCCGAACAGGCACAGCGAAGCCGCGATTTGTCCCTGATTAGGGTGCGTGACTGGTCGAGCGTTACGCTTCTACGGCCGGCGGCTTGGTGGTCACCAGCGGCGTTTGTTGAACACCTTCATCAGGCCGCTTCGGCCCAGTTGGCCCAGTTGGTGCCAGAACCTCAACAGCCCCTGGTTGCCGCGCTGCTTTTGGGGCGTCGCGAGTCACTCCCACGGTCGGCTGTTGATCGGTTCGCCGCCACCGGAACCAGCCACATCTTGGCGATCTCAGGGCTGCATGTCGGACTGCTTGCTGCGACTTTACTTGGTGTCCTGCAGGGGGTGGCGGTTCCTCGTCGTTCAGCCTGGACCATCGTGGCTTTGAGCATCACGCTCTATGCGGCAGTTGTCGGTGGCCAGGTGCCCGTGGTCAGGGCAACCATACTGCTCTGGTCAGCCTGCCTGGCCGTCTGGCTGGAACGCCGGCCGGGTGGGCTGCGGCCGTTGGCTCTCGCAGCAGTGGGAATCCTGCTGTGGTCACCGGCGACCGTAGCATCGGTGGGAACGCAGCTTTCCTTTCTAGCAACGGCCGTGCTCCTAACGGTGAATCACTGGCTCACGCCGCGCCGCTCGAGGGATCCGCTCGCGCGGCTGATTGCATCGATGCGACCGGAATGGCAGCGGCGGCTACGTCGCTTGGGTGGGCTGATCGCTCGGCTTTCCCTGGCAAGCCTTGCGGTATGGCTCGCCTCAGTTCCACTGGTGGCTGCCAGTTTTCATCGAGTTTCCCCCGCGGCCGTGCTTGTCAATCTGCTGGTGTCACCACTGGTATCGGTTGTGCTTGCTACCGGATTGGTTTGCCTGCTATTCGGCGGCTTGATTCCGCCGCTCGGCTGGCTGGCTGGCAATGTCTGTGGCCAGGCAGCGGAGTTGCTGGAGACAACAGTAACCGCGGTGGCGGCAGTCCCGGGGAGCTCGCTCACCCTTGCCGCTCCTCCCAGCTGGTGGGTGGCTGGGTGGTATTTGGTGCTGGGTGGGTTGTTGCTCAGTTGGTACGAGGCCCGTGAGGGCCAACCGCGGCTGCCGGGCGGGAGTTGGCCCGTGCAGTCGTATCAAGGCCATGGCGCTGCGTTCAGTGGGCGGAGTGGGAGGTTTGCGGTTGCCGCTGGCTGTTGGGTCATGATTGGACTGATGGTCAATTTGGTCCCGAACGTGGTTAGTGGCTCGACACGGGTGGTCTTTGCCGCGATGGGCCATGGCTGCGGCATTGTTGTCCGGACGTCGGCAGGCCGCTGTCTCGTCTACGATGCTGGTAGGCTCGGGGCAGCGACAGCGGCTGGCAGATCAATGTCCGCAGTCCTGCAGACGGAAGGTGTGTGGGCGATCGACTGCCTGGTGCTTTCCCATGCTGACACCGACCATTTCAATGGGGTGCCGGCCTTATTGCAGCGGTTTCGGGTGAGGCAGGTCGTGGTGCCGGAGGCTTTTCTGGTCAGTCGGTCAGCCACTGCCCGCGGGCTCATTGAGGAGCTTCGTCGGCAGCAGGTGCCGGTGCGAACAGCAAGCGCCGGCGATATCATTGCACTCGACCCGAAGTGCGTTGCCCGAGTGCTTCACCCTCTCCCCGGCTCGCTGATTGACAGGATCAGTGACAATGAGCAAAGCCTTGTGCTGATGGTCGAAGCGGCTGGCCGCCGCTTGCTTCTGACGGGTGACCTAGAGGGTGAATCACTCAACCGGTTCATCGCTGCCGGACCGCCAACGTGTGACTTGCTGGTGGCACCACACCATGGCAGTGACGGGGCAGGCCTGGGCAGACTTCTCAAGGCGACCCAAGCTGATGCGGTGGTGGTCAGTGGCCACGGTGGAAATAAATTACCTTGGGTGACTCGTCGTTACTCAGACTTCTGTTGCAAGCCGCCACTCGTTGTCCACACCGCCGGTCCGACTGAAGACGATCGGGGAGCGGTCGCAACCGTGCTTGCCAAAAGTGGGCTTGAGATCTCGCAGTTTGTTGACGGTCGGTGGCGAAGGCTACAGATGAGCCACCCCCAACCCATCACGACTATTCATCTACCCTTAGTTCCAGCCGAAAACCCCGGCCAAACCACCAACGATTGGGTTGGCCAGCGGCATATCGTTCGGGCTGCCGATGGTGCGGACAAGATCGAAGGTGAGCAGTCCGCCGAACAGCAGCAGCAGCGAGCAGCAGATCAGACCGGTTACCTGCCAGCCGGTGAACTTCGTGGTTCCGAGTCCCGGGCCGAGCATCGAACTAGATGGCATCTCGCTGAGAGGGGTTGGACCGCCCTCGGGTTGATCGAAGAAGCTTGAGTCGGCTGGCCCTTGCGACTTTTCGAAAAAGCTCGAATTGCCTCCTACTTGCGACTCTGAAGCCAGTTCAGCAGATTGGCTCGGATCGTCAGCGGTTGCTTCCGCATCCAGGTCGAATTCGCCATTGCCACCGAGCATGGTAGCAGCGTCGGCGTCTTCTTCGACGTCATTCATGAACTCCCCGAGATCGACGTCCCAGGGCTTGACGTCATCGCCCTCCAGATTGATGCCTCCCTCGATGAACACACCGCTGCCGATCTCACTGCCGACGTCGCTCGCGCCGCTGCCCGCCCCGGAGTCAACCAAGATGCCGCTGCCTTCTGCCCCCTCTGGCTCGGCGACTGAGATGTCATCTGCAAAGAGATCAGACCCAGCAAGTGAGTCTTCAACCGCACTCTGTTTTGCCTTTGCGTCGCTAGCAATTGCACTGCTCGCCACCAGGCTTTCAAGGTCGATGTCGCTTCCGAAAGATCCCCCGATCGACCCCCCCTGCACCGCCGAACCTCCAGCCGCCTGGCCGCCAGCTGGATCAGAATCGCCAAGTTCAATCCCGCTCAGGCTCCCTGCAAGACTCATATCGAGGCCGCTGAGTTCAATGTCGTCGCCAGCAACGAGACTGGCCGCCTCAGCGATGTTTTCGGACTTTGCAGGTCCGCTGTCCTCAATTCCACTTGCAAGACTGTCATCAGCTCCGACAAGGGTTTGCGGTCCACCGGCTGGTGATTCGTCAAGGTCATCGCCGAGAACCAGTGAGGCCGGATCGTCACTCGTGGATGTTGGCTTCACTGCAGCTGGTTCGTCATCTCCGATTACAAGGCTGTCACTGGCCCCAACAATTGTCTGCGGGCCGTCGGCGGGGGCTTCCTCGATATCATCTCCGATAACAAGCGAGGCCTGATCTTCGCCAGCAGTCGTCGGCCTGGCATCAGCTTGTTCGCCGGCGTCAATCACGAGGCTGTCATCGGAGCCGGTGTTTGTGAACGCGTCCTGGTTCGATGTTTCCTCAAGGTCAACCCCAAGGACCAGTGACACTTCATCGGCTGCTGCGGCCTGTTGCCCACCGCTTTCAACACTATCCGAACCAAGTTGCAAGTCATCCAGCTCAATGCCCGACGCCATCGCCAGTTCATCGTCTGAGCCACCGATGGGTGCTTTGTCGGTTTTGCCAGTCACAGGTTGTGATGACGACTCCGTCGCAGGTTCCTCGATCTGTAAACTCGCCTCGGCTGAATCGTCGAGATCAAGTTCAAGGCCATCCAGGGAAAGACCGCTCTCTTCCTTAGCAGCATCGGCGCTGCCGGCGGTTCCACTGATTTCGGCATGGACACCGTCGGGCCCTTCAGAATTATGAGCAGCGGCCTCCTCTGCAGCTTCCTCTCGATAGCGATCAAGTTCCTCGATCCGAAACTTGGGCCCGGCGGTATCTCGAAGTGCCGAGAGTTGCCGACGTTCAACGAGTTGCCGCACTTCTTCAGGACTCTTCCCGAGATGGGCAGCTGCTTCTTCAATGCTGAGGAATTTTCCAGCCATTTCTGCTCCGTGGCCGCTGTAGCCTTCTGCCGTCACGCACCTCTGACTATGGGAGGATTCGCGGCTTCTTCCAGCCACGCATTCTCCGGAGGGCAACCGGCTCACGCATCTCCCGGATTATACCGGGAGCAGTTACGGATAATCCAATCGTTGCCGACGCTATAACCGGCGGATACCTGTCTATCGGCGGTCAGAATCGGGGGCGGGCACGATCGACGCTCCCCCCTCTCTCGGGCGGGATGGATTTGCGGTCTGCACGGTTCCCCCGATCTGAAGCATGTTTTTCAAAGCAGTTGGACGGGGATCAGTCGCATTGAAGTCTTCCAATTGGAGGTCGTAGCCCAGGGTCCGTGTGCTCCTGAGCGTCACCATCCCAGTGGACGTGTCAATGTGGTAGATGGCGAGAACCTTCGTCTGTTGGTCAACCACGATCACAAGTTGGCGATTGCCTTCCAAGGGGGTTGTTGACACCCAAAGTGGATCAGTTGCAGTCGTGGTACTGGCAGCGAGCAGGATGCAGATGACGACGGAGAGGCGAAACTGTCCCGTCCAGCGTCGCTGGGGCGATCTACCAATGAAGCGGCGAAAGAAAGCAAGAATTTGCATCTATCTACAAGTATCGCTTGACGGCCAGTGGCGAAAGGCCAAAAGGCGGCACTCAAACCCCCGCATTCTTCCTGGCTTGCCTTCCTGCTTGCTTTGGAGTGCTGTTTTGAATTGCCGGTCGTTTCGATTCAATCGTTTGGCCAAAAGAGGCCGATGAGGATGGTGGTTTGGCGTCTGCGGGCGCCGCCGTCACCAGCCATCCAGTCGCCTTCGGAGGTGCCGCGTGCCGAGTCTTTCAGCTCTTTCCAGTCTGCTACTGCGTTCCCCACTGTTGTGGGGTGCCGGTCTCGCCTTCTTCTTCTTTTCGCTGATTCACAGCGATGTGATCACTGACGAGAATGTTGTGCGTTACCTCGCAGGCCATTGGGTCGAGTATTTCGAAGTCGGCTTCTTCTGTATTGGCCTGAGCAGCCTGGCCATGAAGACGGTCGACCTGCTGATGCAACGACGGGCCTTGGGCACGCCCCTGGTGGGGCCGGCTCCGGCTGGCGGCCAGCATCCTTCGGAGGCAGTCACGCTCCAGCGGCAGGTGGTGGATGAGGCGGGCGAGGAGCCAACTGCGTACTTGCCCCGTCGGCTTCGTGAGGCACTCGACTTGGTGGCTCGTACGGGAACGGCCGACGAGCTCGAGGATCATCTGAAGTATCTTGCTGACCTCGACGCCGCTCGCGCCCACGCCAGCTACGGGCTGGTCCGCTTTGTTGTCTGGGCCATTCCGATCATGGGCTTTCTTGGCACCGTCATCGGAATCACCGTCGCGATTGCGAATCTTTCCCCGACGCAGCTTGAGAACATCTCAGGCGTTGTCGCGGGTCTCGGCACCGCCTTTGACACCACGGCGACGGCGTTGGCATTGTCGATGCTGCTAATGTTTCTGCAATTCATGATCGAGCGGGGCGAGCAGTCGCTGCTCGATCGCGTCGATCAGCAGGCCTGGGAAACACTCGCCGGCCGGTTCCAGACCGATGGCATCAGCGATGGCTCTGCCTTGGCTATGGCCCGGCTGGGCGATGCTGTTGGTCGCAGTTCTGCCCAGCTCATCGAAGCCCAGACGCACTCGTGGAAAGAGCTTGAGCAGACGGCTGCTGCTAGCCTCGAGCGGATCTTTGCCGGCCTCGGCGATCGGCTGCGTGAAACCCTGGCTGCGTCACTCGATGAAACGCTGGCAACCTGGCGGGAATCGCTGGTCGATGCTCACCGGCAGCTGGCCGCTGAGCGGGACGACCGGTGGGAGCGGGCCACTGCGGCGTTGGGTGAGGCAGTGAATACGCTTGAGCAGCATCAGGATAAGGTTGTCGGGCAGACCGCGACGCTTGAGAAAGTGGTGGGCATGCTCGATGAGATTGCCGCTCTCGAGCAGTCGCTGGAAAACAACCTGGCGGCCGTCACCGCCAGCGGTCGGTTTGAGGAGGCGGTGATCTCGTTGTCGGCGGCCACCCAGTTGCTGGCCGCCCGCACCAGGGACGTGGCTGGGCCGCAGCGTGAACTGGCAGTCGATGCCTCAGTCGGAAAGGTCGCATGAATCGTTCCCGTATCCGGGAGGGAGTGGCGATCTCGCTGTTTCCCTTCCTGGCCGTGCTGTTATGCACCATGGGGGCACTGCTCGTGTTGCTGGTGCTGTTTGGCTACTCCGCCGGACAGCAGGACCAGGCTGCTGCCGTGGCTGAGGCCGAGGCAGTGGCCGCTGAGCTGCGGCTCGCCATCGAGAACCTCAGTTGGCGGCGGGACCAGCTGGCGGAGATGCGGGCCAAGACCAGCGGCGACCTCGAATCGCTGCGGCTGCAACTTGCCGGTGTCGAAGACAACTCGCGTGAGCTGGCCGACGAACTCAAGCAGCTGGAAAAGCTGGGGCAGAAGCTGCTCGCGGCAGACGATTCGGCAGCCCCGGATGAGGCGAAGCTGGCTGAGCTTGAAGCTGCACTGGCAGCAGCCCAAAAGCGACTGGCTGAAGCCCGTGAGGATCGCAATGCCAAGCCGCCCGCTTATGCCGTGGTTCCCTATGAGGGCAGCGGCGGAACCCGGCGGCGGCCACTGTTCATCGAATGTTCACTTGATGGGGTCTTCCTGCAGCCGGAAGGCATCCGGCTCAACCCGAGTGACTTTGAAGGCCCCCCGGGGCCGGGCAACCCCCTGGCCAGTGCCCTACGGGCGGCGCGTGAATATCTGGCGGGGCAGGCGGTCTCGAGGGATGATCCAGCCCTGCGGCCCTATCCCTTGTTGCTGGTGCGACCCTCGGGCGTGATGGCCTACTACGCGGCCCGCGAGGCGATCGCATCCTGGGGGAGCGACTTCGGCTATCAGCTGATTGATGAGGACTGGCGGATGGCGTTTCCGAAAAAAGACCTCGCCTTGCAGGATGTCGAAATGCAGGCCATCAACGAGGCCCGCGAGCGGCTGCAGTGGCTGGCCCAAACCCGTTCGACCATGCGGCGAAACAAGCCGGCCGCCAAACAGTATCGGGCGTCATCAGTCCGGGGTGGCGTTGTGGCTGAGGGCGGGCCGTCGGTCCTTGGTGACCAGTCGCGGTGGGACTGGTCGAAGCAGCAGGCTGCTGCCACTCAGGCCGGTCCCGGCGGGAGTGGCTTCGGGGGTGGCCCGGGCGGCGGGGCCGCTGACGGTTATGGTGGAGGCGGCCAAGCGACTGGGCAGCCCGGTGTCGTCGGTCGGCCGGTCTCAGCCAGTGGCGGAATGAGCGGTACGGGGCTCGGACGGGGCGGTGCCGCGAGCGGGCTGGGCAGCGGTGAAGGAGGCTCGGAGACCGGTAGCCTCGTCGGCCTCATGCCCGGAGCCGGGACATCAGGCCGGTTTTCGGCTGGCGAGCAGCTGGCTGCGTCAGCTGGCGCAAGCAGCAGATCAGTCAGATGATCTGAACGAGGTCTGTGCCGGGCTGGATGAGCTTGAGCTGATCACACAATTCACCAGCCTGTGTCTGGGCAAGGCGTCAGGTACGGTATCTGCGTCTGACAGCGCGCC
>RFVE01000112.1 GCA_009922585.1 Planctomycetia bacterium | reverse complement strand
GAGGCGCACCGATCAGCCGGGCCACCGTGTGCTTTTCCATGTATTCGCTCATGTCGATGCGAACCATGGCGTTCTCGTCGTCAAAGAGCACCTCAGCCAACGCCTTGCAGAGTTCCGTTTTGCCAACCCCTGTTGGGCCCAGAAAGATGAACGAGCCGATCGGCCGGTTGGGGTCCTGCAGCCCAGACCGGCTGCGGCGGACGGCATTGCTCACCGCCTCGACCGCCTCTTCTTGGCCGACCACCCGCTGGTGCAGCCGCTCTTCCAGCACCAGCAGCTTGGCACGCTCAGTCTCCACCAACCGGGTAACCGGGATGCCGGTCCACGAACTGACGACCTCGGCAATCTCTTCCGGCCCCACCGCCCGCCGCAGCAGCCGCTTGGTCGGCTTGGCCTGCTTGCCGGCGTCCTTGTCAGCCGCCTCTTTTTCGGCCTCCTCTCGCTCAAGCCGATCGGCCAGCTGCTTCCGCCGAACATCCAGCTCGTAGAGCTGCTGGTACATCTCTTCGCTGACAGCTTGGCCCAAGGACTGCCGCTCCTTGACCTGAGCACTGGCCTGATCGAAGGCAACCTGGGCCTCGTCAAGCTGCTGCCGCAACTCCTGGGCGCTGCCCACACCAGACTTCTCGGCTTCCCACTGTTCGCGGAGACTCGCGAGCTTCTGTCGCAGGTCGGCTGCCTCGGCCTCAATCTCAGCCAGCCGCTCCTTGGCATGAGGTTCAGTCTCCTCAGCCAGCTGGCGAGCGGCCAGCTCTAGCTGTACGAGTCGTCGCTGCACCTCGTCAATCTCGCTCGGCACACTCTGAAGCTCCATGGCGATCCGGCTGGTCGCCTCGTCCATCAGGTCGATCGCCTTGTCGGGCAGGAAGCGGTCGGCAATGTAGCGGTGCGAGAGTTCTGCTGCCGCCACCAGGGCTGAATCCTTAATCTTCACGCCCTTGTGATGGGCCTCGTAGCGGGGCTTGAGCCCCCGCAGGATCGCGATGGTGTCTTCGACGCTCGGCTCGCCAACGAAGACCGGCTGGAACCGTCGCTCAAGGGCCGCATCTTTCTCAATGTGCTTGCGATACTCATCGAGTGTGGTTGCCCCGATGCAGCGGAGTTCACCGCGAGCCAGTGCCGGCTTGAGCAGATTGGCCGCATCAGAGCCGCCCTCGGCCGCACCGGCACCGATGACCGTGTGCAGTTCGTCGATAAACAGAATGACGTTGCCAGCGGCCGCCTCGACTTCCCGGAGAATCGCCTTGAGCCGATCTTCAAACTCACCGCGGTATTTGGTGCCGGCAATCAGCGCACCAAGGTCGAGAGCGATCACCCGCCTGTTCCGCAAGGTCTCGGGCACGTCTGATTGCACAATTCGCAGGGCCAGCCCCTCAGCGATGGCCGTCTTGCCCACCCCAGGCTCACCGATGAGCACCGGGTTGTTCTTGGTCCGGCGGGAGAGCACCTGAATCACACGGCGGATCTCACTGTCGCGGCCAATGACCGGGTCGAGCTTGCCCTGGCTGGCCCGCTGGACCAGATCGATGCCGTACTTTTCCAGCGCCTGAAACTTTTCTTCCGGGCTCTGGTCAGTGACACGTGAACTGCCGCGGACCGCCTGCAAACCGGCCAGCAGGTCCTTTTCAGTAACCGCCGCCAGCTTGAGGACGTTCTGGGCCTTCGACGGTGACTTGGCCAACGCCAGCAACAGGTGGTCGGTCGAAACGAAGTCGTCCTTCATCGTGCCCGACTCGGACGTGGCCAGCTCAAAAACCTTGACGAGTTCTTGGTCAGGCTGTGGCTGACTACCACCAGAAACCTTCGGCAGATGCGACAGTTCCGCCTCGATGATCCGCTCGAGGTGCCCCCGATCGACACCAATCTTCTCCAGCAGCGGCCGGACGATGCCCTCCTGTTCGGCCAGAAGGGCGTGCAGCAGATGCACCGGCGTCGTCTGCGGGTTTCCCCGGTCGGCCGCCAGGTCAACCGCCCGCTGTACCGCCTCCTGCGCCTTGATCGTGAACTTGTCGAATCGAAATGCCATGTCGTCACTCCTCTCCCGCAGTCACTTCGACCGCGCATGCAGTGCCCCGCGCCACCTGCTGCCCCCCGTCAGGCTGCCGCGGCCCCCAAGCGGAGGCCGCGACAATACCGACTATTCGTCGTCCTGCTTAACCTCGAACTCGGCGTCGATCGTGTCGTCGGCCGCCGCCGTTGCCCCAGCAGTCTCACCACCGGCCTGCTCACCGGCCTCGGCAGCCTTCGCCTGGGCCTCGTAGAGCACCTTGCTCAGGGCATGGGAGGCCTGCTCGAGGGCGTCGTGAGCCGACTGGATTGCGTCGGCGTCCTCCCCCTTGGCCGTTTCGCGGGCCTTGGCAATCGCTGCCTCAAGGCCCGGTTTCGCACCTCGGCCAGCCGCTGCTTCTGCTTGTCTTCCTCAGCGTGCAGTTCAGCGTCCTTCCGCATCCGCTCGATCTCTTCCTCATTAAGACCGCTCGACTGCTCGATGGTGACCGACTGTTCTTTGTTGGTACCAAGATCCTTGGCACTGACAGCCAAAATGCCGTTGGCATCGATGTCGAACTTGACCTCGATCTGCGGCGTGCCTCGCGGTGCTGGCGGGATGCCCTCAAGGTTGAACTGTCCCAACAGCCGGTTGTCCTTGGCCATTGGCCGCTCGCCCTGATAGACGCTCACCGTCACCGCCGTCTGACTGTCGGCGGCGGTGCTAAAGACCTGCTTCCGCTCGGTCGGCACCGTAGTGTTCCGCTCGACCAGTTTGGTGAACAGCCCACCCTCGGTCTCGATGCCGAGCGACAGGGGAGTAACATCGAGCAGCAGTACGTCCTGAACGTCGCCCGCCAGCACGCCACCCTGAATCGCAGCCCCGAGGGCGACGACCTCGTCCGGATTGACACCCTTGTGAGGCTCCTTGCCGAAGAGGGTCTTCACCAACTCCTGCACCTTGGGAATCCGGGTCGAGCCGCCGACCAGTACCACTTCGTCAATCTCTTTGGGATCGAGTTTGGCGTCCTTCAGCGCCTGCACCACCGGGCCGCGGCACCGCTCGACAAGGCCGTCACACATCTCCTCGAACTGGGCCCGAGTAATGGTCATCTGCAAGTGCTTTGGCCCTGAGGCATCGGCCGTGATAAAGGGCAGGTTGATGTCGCTGCTCTGGGCCGAACTGAGTTCCTTTTTCGCCTTCTCACAGGCCTCCTGCAGTCGCTGCAGGGCCATCGTGTCCTTCCGCAGGTCGATGCCCTGCTCCTTCTGGAACTGGTCGGCCACATGGTTGATCAGCGTCTGATCAAAGTCATCACCACCCAGGTGCGTGTCGCCGTTGGTGCTGATCACCCGGAAGACGCCATCGGCCACCTCAAGCACCGACACGTCGAAGGTGCCGCCACCCAGGTCAAAGACGACGATCTTCTCCTGGTTCTTACTCTCCAGGCCATACGCAAGCGCTGCCGCGGTCGGCTCGTTGATGATTCGCATCACCTCAAGCCCCGAGATCTGGCCGGCATCCTTGGTGGCCTGCCGCTGGGCGTCATTGAAGTAAGCCGGGACGGTGATCACCGCCTTGTTGACCTTGTGCCCCAGGTAGCTCTCGGCCGACTCTTTCAGGGACCGCAGCACCTTGGCCGAGATCTCCGGCGGGGTGAACTCCTTGTCACCCGCCTTGACCTTGACGTAATCCTCAGGGCCCCCGACGACCTCGTAAGGAACGATCTTCTCTTCGCTGGCGACCTCATTGTGACGACGCCCCATGAATCGTTTGATTGAGTAGATCGTCCGCTTGGGGTTGGTCACCGCCTGCCTGCGGGCGATGTCTCCCACCAAGGTCTCGCCCTTATCGTTGAAGGCAACCACGCTGGGGGTGAGCCGGTTGCCCTCCTTGTTGGCGATCACCTTGGGCTCCTTGCCCTCCATCACCGCGACCACCGAATTGGTGGTCCCAAGGTCGATGCCGATGATCTTTTCGCCCTGCTTGGTTGCCATGAGTGTTGTTCCTCTCGTGAATCAGTCTGTTTCGATCCCACGGGCCCAGCGGTCGCTGTCGCTGCGAACTACCTGCCGCCGCAGCAGCCAGCCCAGCCAAAAGGCCCGGAATTGTCGGTCTCTTTGAACGCTCAAGAAAGAATGCAAAGTGCGTGCCAACGCCCAAGGAACTGCTGTTTGTTCCGCTGCCATCCCCCAAATCGGCGAGAAACAGCATATTTACCGGGGAAATTTGGAGGGTAGAGTGTGATCTCGTAGGAGACCGCCGTCGTGTCCCTCACCTATCCCTGCCATTTTGGCCGTCCGTGAGACAGCATGGCCACGCCCGCCCCTCGCCGCCGCCGCAAAAAAACAGCCGCCAAGAAGACCGGGCTGACGGGGCTGCGTTCGCAAATCGACACAATCGATCGAGAGCTTGTCGCCCTCATGAACGAGCGGGCTGAAGTCGCCCGACAGATCGGCCACCTCAAGGCCGCCAGTGGTGAACTGACCTACGATCCGTCCCGCGAAGAGCTTGTGCTCGACCGCGTGGCTGCCGCCAACGATGGGCCACTGGCCGACGACAGCCTGAAAGCGATCTTCCGCGAGCTGATTTCAGGCTCGCGCGCAATCGAACAGCACCTGCGGGTCGCCCATCTCGGTCCCGCCTGGACCTATAGCCACCTGGCTGCGCTGCACCGCTTCGGCAGTGCTGTTGAATTCGTGCCGGTTTCGAGCATCTCCGCCGCCTTCGAAGAAGTGCTGGCTGGCCACTCGCACTACGGCGTCGTGCCGCTGGAAAACTCAACCGACGGCCGCATCGCCGACACCCTCGACAACCTCGCCCGAATGCCGGTCAAGATCTGTGCTGAAGTCCCGCTGCGGATTCACCACACCCTGCTGGCAGCCTGTGAACGGCACGACGTTCACGAGGTCTACAGCCGACCGCAAGCCCTCTCGCAGTGCCGCAACTGGTTGGCTCGGCACCTTCCCGACGCACAGCTGATTGAGGTGACCAGCACCAGCAAGGCGGCCGAAACAGCGGCCCGCACCCCCCACGCCGCCGCAATCGCCAGCCGCCAGGCGGGCGTCCACTATGGGCTGTCGATTCTGGCTGAAGAGATTGAGGACATCGCCGGCAACACGACCCGCTTTGCTGTGATCGGCCATGCCGATGCCAAACGCACCGGCAAGGACAAGACGGCCCTGATGTTCGAAATCGAACACCGCCCCGGTGGCTTGGCCGATGCCCTGGCCATCCCGAAGCGGCAGAAACTCAACCTCACCTGGATCGAGTCGTTTCCGCTTGCCGGCGAGAAACGCGGCTACATCTTTTTTGTGGAACTCGAGGGACATCGCAGCGACCTCAGGGTGCGGCGGGCCATCGCGTCGCTCGAAAAGCGGTGCACCCGTGTCGAGATTCTTGGCAGCTATGCTGCGGCATCACTCGTCGGCTGATAGAACATGGCCGAGAGCGGTCGGCGTGATCGGCCGCCGTTGAGATTCGCATCCCCACGCCCCACCTGAGAACGAAGGAGCCCGCATGGCCGCCCGCCGCCGCATCGTTGCCGGAAACTGGAAGATGAACCTCGACCACGCCGCTGCCGTCGCCCTGACCAAGGATGTCGCTGCCGGGGCGGCAAGCTGTACCGGTGTCGATTTGGTGCTCTGCCCGCCAGCGATCTATCTCGAGGCGGTCGCTTCAGCGTTGCAGCTCGCCGACGGCTCAAGCCCCTCGGGAGTCACCCTGGGCGGACAAAACCTGCACGATCAGCCCAAGGGGGCCTTCACCGGTGAGATCGCCCCGGCCATGCTCGTTGACGTCGGCTGTCGCTGGTGCATCGTCGGCCACTCCGAGCGGCGAACGCTCTTCGGCGAAACCGATCAAATCATCAACACCAAAGCCAAGGCGGCTCTGGCCGCCGGCCTCACCCCAATCGTCTGCGTCGGCGAGACGCTGGAAGAACGCGAGCAGGATCGTACCGCAGCTGTGGTCACCGCCCAGATCGACGGCTCACTGCACGGCTTCTCAGCTGCTGACCTGGCCGGCACCGTCATCGCCTACGAACCAGTCTGGGCCATCGGTACGGGCAAGGTGGCCACGCCGGAGCAGGCCCAGGAGGTGCACGCCCTGATCCGCAGCCGGCTGGCGACGCTGACCGATGCCGCCACGGCTGATAGCGTCGTGATTCAGTACGGCGGCAGCGTCAAACCAGACAATGCCGCGGTGCTGGCGTCCCAGCCTGACATCGACGGCGCCCTTGTTGGTGGCGCTAGCCTCAAAGCCGACGATTTTCTGGCCATCGGCAAGCATTTTGGTGCTGCCGGCTGATGCCCGGAATGCCGGGATAGTCGGCTCTCGCCCCGATCGCTACATTGTCGGTCTTGCGGCCTGCTTGCCGCTGGCCCGCAGAATTTTTAGGAGATTTGGTTCCCCATGCTCACGCTCGTCCGCTTCCTGCTCGGCTTCATGCTGGTTGGCACCTCTATCTTTTTGATTCTGCTGGTCCTCATCCAGCGGGGCCGTGGCGGTGGGCTGGCCGGTGCCCTCGGTGGCATGGGGGGGCAGAGCGCCTTCGGCACCAAGGCGGGTGACCTCTTCACCAAGATCACCATCGGCGTTGCCACCTTCTGGATTCTGCTGTGCATCCTCTCGATCAACGTGCTGGGCACGCAGCAGTCAATGTTCAGCACAACCCTGGGAGCAGCCGCCCCTGAGGCGATCGAAGGGCTGGGCACCACCGAGGCCTTACCGAGTGAGCCGGTTGAGGGTTCGAGCGAGCCTGCAGCTGATCCAGCGGCCAAACCAGTTGACGGGGCAGAACCAGGTGAGCCGGCCGCCGCTTCCGCAACCTCGCCCGCAGCTGATGCAACGGACGCGGTCGATGCAGCCACACCGGCGGCCCCGGCAGATGCACCAGCCGACAAATCTGCCGACAACCCAGCGGACAAGCCGGCTGAATAACCCCCGGAGGACGCCATGGCCCGCAGCATGACCGGGTGCGGCGAAGGCTTCGCCGACAGTCAGGGCGTGGTCTGCCGGGTCGAGATTCGCAGCGTCAATCACCGGCACTTCAAATGCACGATCCGCACCCGCGAGGGCTTTCACCTACTGGAGCCCCGCCTGGAAGCGGCGTTGCGAGAGCGGATCAGACGCGGCAGCCTCCAAGTCAGCCTCGAGGTGACCGGTACCGCCGTACCCAGCGGCCGGCGGCTCGACCGTGAACAGCTGGCGGCCTATCTCGACGACTGGGAATCGTTCTGCGATACCCGTGGGCTTCCGACCCCGCAGGCAATTGACCCGCTGCTTGGGCTGCCCGGCGTGCTGCAGGATTCGCCCCCCGACACCGCAGCTGTCGAGGCAAGCTGGCCAGTCATTCAAACGGCAACCACGGCGGCCCTCGACCAGCTTGATGCCATGCGGCGAGCAGAGGGGGACGCCCTCGTCGCCGACCTCGAACAGGCCTGTCAAGAAATTGACCGGCTCGTGACCGTCATCCGGCAGCGGGTGCCAGAGGTGGTGGCCGAGCACCGCCTGCGGCTGCTGGAACGGGTAGCGAAGGTGCTGGAGTCGCATCAGGCGAGCCTGAGTGAAAACGACCTGATTCGCGAGGTCGCCCTGCTGGCCGACCGGTCTGACATCTCCGAGGAGCTCGTCCGGCTCGAGAGCCACGTCGAACAGTTTCGGAGCCTGCTGGCCGACACGGCACCCGGCCGTAGCCTCGATTTTTTAGCGCAGGAACTCGGCCGCGAGGCTAACACGATCGGCTCAAAATCGGTCGATGTCACGATTGCTCATGCAGTCGTCGATCTGAAGTCGCAGATCGAGCGAATTCGCGAGCAGGCAGCCAACATCGAGTAAGGCGGCTGCCAACACCGATCGATCCAATCCGGACTTTGCTGCCGCTGCCCCACTTTTCAACCGCACCGGCGGTGGGGTACAACGTCAAGATGAGAGATGCACCGGGACAACTCGTCGTCATTTCCGGCCCGTCCGGAGTTGGCAAATCGACGCTGCTCCGGCGGCTCCTTGCCGATTGCCCGCAACTGATCCCCAGCATCTCAGCGACCACACGCCCTCCCCGCGAGGGGGAGCAGGACGGCGTTGACTACCATTTTCTCGCGGCGGCTGATTTCG
>RFVE01000111.1 GCA_009922585.1 Planctomycetia bacterium | reverse complement strand
GTTGGCTGATCCCCCCAGCGGCCCGCGTGCCTGACCATCCTCCTCCCTCGAACTCTTGGGATGGTTGTGAAAAAACGCCCAGTCCTCGTCCTCAAAAGTGTCACCGAGAAATTCAATCTGCTTTCCTGCTCCAGGAACCGGTACCGAATACGACAGCAGAGGATCGGCCGCTTGGCAGAAAGAAGGCACTAAAAGAGTTGCGGCGACAGCCGCAGGGAAGAAAACAGTAGATTTCATGGCTGGTGGAGATGATGGGGTGCTGTGGTCGTTCGCAGCAACGAACGCCGGTTCTGCCGACATCGTCGTCAATCGACAGCCACGACTCGAGCAGTCCAGCCTCATCCAGCGATCGCTGCCGTCCGCACAATGCATTCATCCCGACCGCAATCGCCGAGCTCGTTGATCGAGCGTTTGAAGCGAATCCACGCACCGCTTCACCAGCTCTCGCTCGCCTAGGGCAGCAATCTCGGCAGTTGTAATGACTGGGCCGAACTCGAGCCGGATTCGGCCCGGTCGCGGCAGCAGCCGTGACCGCGGCCAGCACTCGTAAGCGCCCACGATCGCCACTGGAACAATCGGCACTCTGCTACGCTTGGCCAAGAGAGCAAAGCCGCTTTTGATCTCCCCGAGCTGCCCATTCGCCGTGCGAGTTCCCTCAGGGAAAACAATCACTGCAGCACCGTTACGAAGCCGGCTGATGACCATCTTCATCGCCTGTACTGTCGAAGCCTCACGGTTGATCGGAATGGCGTCGAGCGCCGTGATGACGCGGCCAAACGGCCCAAACTTGAACAGTGAACTGCGGGCAAGACTCGAGAGCCGCCGATCAGTTGCCAGACCGAGGAGCAACGGGTCAAGATGGCTTTGGTGACTTGAAAGGACGAGCAAGCCACCAGACGATGGCAGCGGCTCAGCCCTTCCCAGCCGGAATCCCAACACAGAAACGGCAAGTGTGCGGCAGAGCACCCAAAGCAGGTCATAGAGCAACCTGCCCCACCAAATCGGATGCGCCGTGGTGTTCTTTGGCCGCAATTCGCTGTCTGTCTCTGGAGGCTGCAGGTTCATAAACCGGGTCACTGCGCGGATGAAATGGTGCTGCCGGCGCCAGCCTCAGGCAACTGCCGCGGGACGGCAGGCGTCACCCCCCGGCGGCGGGCAAGGGCGAGGATTTGCTCCACGACCTGGTCAAGGGAAAGCCCATCTGTTTCGACCCTGATGGCATCGGCTGCCGCCTCCATTGCACCAACTGGCCGGTGACGATCGCCGTCATCCCTGCGGGTTTGGGCGGCAAGAATATCGTCGACTGACTGGCTGCCATCACCGCTTTCAAGCCGCTCGCGGTATCGGCGGCGGGCCCGCTCTTCGGGTGAAGCGACCAGGAAAATCTTCAACGCCGCGCCGGGGAAGACAACCGACCCTTGGTCCCGGCCCTCGGTGACAACATCGAGCTGCTCGGCCATCGCCCGCTGCAGTTGTTTCATGGCCTCGCGAACCGGTGGCGCATCAGCAACCGGCCGCGTGGCAGTCGTCACCCGGTCGGTGCGGATCTCAACAGAGACGTCGCGGCCGTCGAGCAGTACCCGACCATCCCTAAACGTAATCACCAATGCCGCGGCGAGAGCGGCAAGAGCCTCTTGGTCTTCAAGCTGCAGTCCACGTTCCAGCGCCGCCAACGCAACGGCCCGATACATCGCCCCCGTATCCATGTAGCACCAGCCGAGGCGGGTGGCCAGCCGTCTGGCTGTTGAGCTTTTACCGGCACCAGCCGGTCCATCAAGCGTGATGATCATGACTGAACCAAATCTCCAACTCGACCCACTCGTTTCGTGACAGGGAATATTCCACCGTCGTGCCCACTACGGTCACGCCTTCGACTTCAGGACGTTGAATCACAGCCGGGCTGCGGCGGCTGGCCCGCACAATTGGTCGTGACCAGTCAAGCTGCAACTGGTGAGGGATGCCTGTCGATTCAAGCAGCCGCAACCGCAATCCCACAAGACCGGTCGAATCGGTCAGGCGGCATGCTGACGTCAGCCGTACATCACCGGGCAGTCCCGGAACCGTACAAGCAGCAGTGAGCGGTCCACCGGCAGCCCAGCTAATGCTCCGTTCAGAAGCAGCCGCTAGTTCGATTCCCAGCGCCATCCGGAACTCAAGCCGTTCAACAGGAAAGTCCGTTGCCAACAATGTGTCGACGGTATGAGGGCTGCTTCGCACGTGCCAGGGCAACCCCCCACAGAAAAGCTGCAGCCGACTGCTGCCGACCTCGGCTTCGCTGCCGCGACCACCACGGGCAAGTCCACCACCCTCACTGGCAAGCACCATGAGCCAGGGCGAGCAGAACCGCTGGCGTTCTGTGGCAACAAGCTGCGTCTGAAGGCTGCGAAAAACATCGCAGAAATCATTCTCGTTCCAGGCAAATCGGCAGGCCAGATACCTGCCCCAGGGATCTCCCTCGTTCTTCGGAAGACCAGCCGCGGCGGGAGTTGGCTCAATAACGAGCTGAATTTCCGCTGCGGCATTCTCCGAAAGGAGTGAAACCGTCTGCGTGAAGGCTGCCAGCGTTTCACCTGCGACATCGAGCAGCCGACCACGGCTCAGAATTGCCTGCTCCCTCCGCTCGATACTGTCAGCCACCATGCGGCTGTAAGCTGCCGGAGCGGGACGCCATGCCGTGGACGGCCCAGCCGAGGTATCAGGCCAACGAAAGGCCAGTTGCTGTGAAAGCAGATTCCGCCCCGTCTTGCTCCGGCGAACCGAAACGATGCCCCCCGACCCCTTGTGAACACGCAACTGCAAGCCGTCGGTCGTCAGCACAAATTGATCAGCATCGGTCGGCTCACGCCGCCACCAACGGCTGAGCCAGCCCGGCTGCCCAGAAGGAGTCTGCCCTCTGGCTTTGCAGTTGGCTGGCGTCTCTGCCTCGACTAAACCGGGCACACAGCCCATGGCCGAAAGCTCCCGCGTCACTGCCTCTTTCTCGTTGAGCAGCTGGCTCGCCTCATCCCGCAGAAGCTTGAGTTGGCTGTCTAATGGCGTCTCAGGGGCCAGTCGCAGCGGAAACGCGTCTGACGGGAACCGCACCGTTCCGGCTGAGTCAGCTGTTTCGGTGAGGAGCGTATCGGGGGTAACGAAGCGGCCAAACACGCTCGACCACGATGCCACCCGACGAAGCAACTCAAACCAAGGGCCCGCAGTTCCAGCATGGTGGCAGAACATCACGATCACCGTGTGATCATGGTCCATTGCATCACCGAGGACGGTTGGCAGTGAAAGAATAGTGGCTGCGGAGCGGACATCGAGCAGCCTGGGGGCAGTCGCTTCGATCTGCGCCCGGGCGAACTCCCACTGAAAGCGAGTCATCCCGGGCTCAGGGAGAGACCGGCCATCGAAACTGTTCCAGAGCACTCCCCGATAGCCAACCCGGGAAAGGACCTGCGGCAACAGTGGGGCGACCGGCCCGGACTGCTGGGCGTAGATGTTTGGCCAAACACCAACCGCCTTCTCCCAGGCCTCCCGGCCCCGTGTCACCTCGGCTTCGAGATGTTCAGGGGAAATGAGTGCGATCGGGATGGTCGCTGACATACTCCCAACCGCTGCGAGGCTACCCGCTTCAACCCGTCGCCGGAAAGAATCGCGGATGTTCATTGGCTGGGTGGCTAACCGCTCCAGCGTCTCCGGGGTGGCCAGAACCGAAAGGGCCGCTGGCGAATCCAGTTCCGCCACAAGACCCGCGATCGTCTGTTCAGTCAGCAAGACAAGGTCAAGGCACCAGCACTCGACAGCATAGTAGTGGTCGCGGACGGCCTCTAGGCAGCCGAATGCCTCAGCAAGCCTTGCGCGGGCAACGACTTCATCACCGCCATACCAGGCCGTGGCCGCGGCCAAAACAGCTTCCGGAAAGCCGGTGGTCTCGAGGTTGGTTTCGGTTCGCATCCGCCGCGCAAGACGCTCAGCGAGCAACATCGACAAGCCAAGCCCGCGGAAATCATCGACCTGCTCCCGCTGCCAATCGGTCAAAACTGGGGCATCAGCGGCCGCTGCGCCACAGGCTATCAACAGTGCCTCCTGCAACTGATCGGCATCGTGTTCGTGAAGAAATTCTTGATCCGTGTGAGGCGATGGTGATACGCCCGCCTGAAACCGTTCGGACATACCAGGTGGAACGAGGCCAACGACGCGGCCATCACGAGTCCAGGGCAGGTCGAGGCTGGCCCAGTCAGGAAGACCTGCAGCACCAACGAGTGCGGCTGGGTGCCAGGCTACCGTCCATGCCGACAGCACGGCGTCGGCCTCATGCTCGTCGAGCCAGTCAGGCAGGTCATCAAGGGCATGACAGGGCAGAAAAACGGTCACCTGCGGCTTGACAGGGGGCATGGTCTCATCCATCGGCGGATCTGCTGCTGGGTAATTGTCCCGCCGCTGCGAGTCCCTTGAAGCAGCGGTGCCCGACAGGGCCAATTCCGGACGTTCGGTGCCATCAAACGGGATCGTCACAATTCGCAAACACGACCGTTTGACTCGGTTTCCAAACACTTTCTACAGTTCTCTATGGTACCTTACGGAAAAGGGTGCGGTGGATACCGAGTCAGCCGCCCTTACCGTCAGACTGCCACTGGCAGTATCGATCGAGAACACGCTGCGAGAAGGCGGCATTTGTATGGCACGCGGTCAAAACGTCTGGGGCATCGATATCGGAAAGTGCGGGCTAAAGGCCCTGCTTTGCAGCCGATCTGCGGACACGGGCAAGTTAGTTGCTGAGGCCTTTGACTACATCGAATACCCGATGCTGCTCACACAGCCGGAGGCCGATCCCGCTGAACTTGTCAGGGATGCAGTCGAGGAATTCCTCAGCCGAAATGAGGTTGCTGGAAATCGGGTTGCAGTTTCTGTTCCGGGCCAAGCCGGCCTGAGCAAGTTCATCAAACTGCCACCGGTAGAAGCGGCCAAAATCCCCGACATCGTCACCTACGAAGCGCGGCAGCAGATCCCTTTTCCACTCGATCAGGTCGTCTGGAGTTGGCAGCGGTTGGAAGGGGGAATCGAGGAAAGCGGCTTTGTCATCGATGCCGAGGTGGCCCTCTTCGCAATGAAAAGGGATCAAGTCGACAAAGCTCTTGAGCCTTTCCGTCAAGCTGACATTGACGTCGACCTCCTGCAGCTGAGCCCTGTGGCCCTTGCCAATCTGATTATGGCGGACCGATTACCGCCTGCTAGTGAAATCGACCCCGAGTCACCTCCGCCTTCGATTGTGCTGGCATCAATGGGGGTTGATTCGACCGATCTGATCATCACCAACGGGCTCCGAATCTGGCAGCGAACCATGCCGATCGGAGGAAACAACTTCACCCGGTCCCTGGTGCAGGGCTTACGGATGACGTTTCCGAAAGCCGAGAAACTGAAACGAAACGCCGCCAGAGCGGAGGATCCTAAAAAGGTTTTCCAGACCTTGCGTCCCGTATTCAACGATTTTGCCAGTGAAATGCAACGGTCGCTGAATTACTTCACCGGCCAGGATGCCACCGCGAAGATCGGCGGTGTCATCCTTGTGGGCAACGCCGCTAAATTGCGGGGCCTGAGTGACTTCCTCTCAAAGCAACTCCAACTCGAAGTCCATCGGCTGCACGAATACCGGAACCTCGAGGGTCAGGTTGTCATGAAGGCTCCCGCCTTCAAAGAAAATCATCTGGCCTTCGCCACAGCCTACGGACTGGTACTGCAGGGGCTCGGCCTCGGATCGCTGCGAACAAACCTTCTGCCCCCTGAGGTGACTCGCGACCGGCTGATCGAATCGAAGAAGCCCTGGGCAGTAGTGGCCATGCTCGGTCTGTTGGTTGCCGCATTAGTGAATTTTCTTGGAATCTTCGTGGCTTGGAACAGCTATTCTGAAAACCTCTTTGCCAAAGCATTTCAACAGATTGACCAGGTTGCGGCGGAATCAGCATCCATCCAAAGTGGAGTTGAGCAGGCTCAGTCCCAACAAAATGAAATCGTCGCAACACAACAACGAATGCTGCGGCTCGCTGACCAGCGATTTCAGGCCCTTGAACTCATGCGAGCCATCGAGCAGGTGCTTCCCCGCGAGGAACCTGACAAGACACAGCCAGTAGAAGCCGATGCAGAGGACGAGGAAAAGTCGCCTGAAAAATTCGTGGCAATCAACTACGACGAACTTCATATTGAATCAATAGAGTGTGAATATTTTGAGGATCTTTCAACTTGGTTTGAACCCCTGCAAGATGAATGGCAAAGGACCATCGCCCGCGAGCAGCCTGCCGATGAGGGGGAGGTGCCAGCGGCCGAAGAACTTCCAGCTAGTGACGCTGCACCAGACGCTCAGCCATCGGCCCCTGACGATTCAGCGGAAGCAACGGCCGATGACAACCTTATGACGGAAGATCTTGAAGACGTTGAACCTGTTACACCAACAGGGAACGGCTGGGTCATCCAACTTGCCGGCTATCACTTCCACAACGAAGACCGGCACAAGCCTTATGAGGGCCGCTACTATCTGCAAACGACGATCGTGAAAAATCTCCTTGGTGAAGGAGTTGAATTAACCGTTGCTGCCGGCCCAAACAAAGGCGAGCCAATTTCGGTAGCTGAACTGGGGATCGGTTTTCCCGTTATTGTCTCTTCTAGTAGGATCCGAACGGATTGGCTCGATACGGATGTCGGTGGAAACGCCAGCGGGCAATCTTGGCCGCGACCAGCTCGAAGCCACGGAACAAGATGGCATCGAACTGAAACGCTATGAATTTGTTCTCCAATTCGTCTGGCAGCCGAGATCACCCGGTGCTCTCGAATTGGTGCCGACTGACTCGGATTCTGATGGATTAGCCAGCTTCTGACAGGGAGATCTCCTCACTGCCACCCTTGGGATGCCCAGATGGTTCAAATTCCTGACAACATTCGGCCTGCCCTAAAATTGCTGGGCAAATATCACTTTTGGCTCTTGGCCCTGCTCATGCCATTGGTACTGGTGCCGCTCGCCTTCACCGCCGATGCCACGCTGATCAGTCAGATTGAACAGCGGCGGACGGAAGTCAGCGGCAAGCTAGATGCTGTAGAAAAATTGATTCGGGCCGAAGCCACTGGTTTTGAGCAACTTGGACACCCACAGAAGGAATGGGCGGCCAAAATCGACCAGATGACTGACCGGCTGAGGGAACAGATCTATCAGCAATGGAATGCGTTCTGGCAACAGCAACAGGATCTGCGGGTGTGGCCGCAGGAGCTTCGCAGCGATTTTATTGGAGCAGCCACCAGGCTCAAGCCCGGCGACAAACTAGCCACCAGGTTCATCGACCGGTATCAAAACACCGTGCGGCAGCTTGTTCGCAAATTGCCCGCGAGACTTGATGCCGCCGAGGAGATGCGGGAGTCCGATCAAATCGGGGGACGAGGCGGCAGGCAACGCTTCGTGCCAGGCCCAGAAACAGGAATGCCCGAAAGCGAACTAGCCGATCAACACACCATGATTTGGGATTCCGCAGATCAGTCCGAATTGTATGCGTCGTTCAATTGGCAAGAACCTCCCTCGACGACCCAGATTTTGCTCGCCCAAGAGGAACTCTGGTGTTACGAAACACTATGTGATGCCATCGCTGCGGCCAACGCCGAGGCAACCGGGGCGCATAATGCGACAATCGCCAGCATCAGCCAACTAGCAGTTGGGTATCGGGCAGCTCAAAGCAGTTCGTCCGGGCGGGGTGGTGGCCGTGTTCAGCGACTGCAGTCCGCAGCAGGAGGCATGATGGGGATGGGAATGGAAGGCAGCATGGATATGGGGATGGGGATGGGGATGGACGGTGCCGGGACTCCTGGCGCTCCATCCAATCCGAGATTTTCCAGCAGTGGACAAATGACAGGAATGGGATTTGAAGATGGGTTTCCTGGTGATGAGTTTGCTGGTGATGCCGAGGCTGACGATGACGCCTTACGAAATTGGATTTATGCCGATGCCAACGGCACTCCTTTGTTGGCGGAAGAAATCGAAGCGTCTCCCGACACGAAATTCGCGCATCTGATGCCATTCGTTGTCCGTGGCCAAGTTGATCAGCGAAAACTAGACCTTCTGCTGCGCACTCTTGCTACCTGGCCGGTTCCCATCAATGTCCGCCAGGTAC
>RFVE01000012.1 GCA_009922585.1 Planctomycetia bacterium | reverse complement strand
TGTGTTTGTCCCGATCGTCAGCCTGTTGATTCCGTTGGCCACAACATGGCGTCAGGGAGAGGCTGCCGAGGACGTTCCGCCAGCGGTCGACCCAATTGCAGCGCCTGCCGAAGCGGTTGGGCTGCGGCCGCTGTTCAATGGTAAGGACCTGCGGGGCTGGGACGGCGATCCGCGTCTCTGGAGCGTACGGGATGGCGTGATCCACGGTGAGACAACAGCCGAGCAACCGACGAAGGGCAACACCTTCCTGATTTTCAAAGGGCCCGATCGCGAGGCCCAACTCTCCTCGGTATTCCGCAACTTCGAGCTGCGGCTTTCATTCCGTTGCAACGCGACCAATAACTCGGGCATTCAGTACCGCTCCGAGCGACTGTCCAACTCGACGAATGATTGGGTGGTTGCCGGCTATCAGCACGAGGTACGTAACGAAATAGACTTTCCGAATGTCTCGTCCTTTATTTACGACGAAAAGGGCAAAGCGGGCCGGCTCTGCAACATTGGTGAACGCGCCATCCGCACTGCGGCTGGTGAAAAACGGGTGACGGGAACACTCATCGGTGAGGCAGCATTCAAGAAGCTCTTCCGGCTGGACGACTGGAACGACGTTGTCATCATCGCGCAGGGGCCTCGGGTCCGACACTTTCTCAACGGCTGGCTGGTTGTCGAGTTCACCGATAATGATCCGCTGACGACCCGGACGGCTGGATTACTTGCCCTGCAGTTGCACGGTGGCAAGCCAATGTGGGCTGAGTTTCGAGACATTCGCATCAAAGAAATTCTGTCTCCGATCGGTTGGTGAGGTGGTGAAGAGCGGCAGGCTTGAATTGGATTGATAAAAGACGTTTGGCCCGGGCTGATCGATGTCAGCCCGGGCCAAATTAATGTTGCGTCGTGAGCGGGGGGGCTACACGATTTCGTAGGCTTGTTCTTGGTGCTCGGCAAGATCGAGGCCCGTTTGTTCGGTCTCCAGTGGCACCCGCATGCCAACCATCCGATTGGCAACCACAAAGGCAATGACAGAGACGACAGCACTCCACACTGCCGTGACTCCAACACTGAGAGCTTGGTAGCCAACCTGGGTGAGGATTGAGTCGTGTTCCATCCCACTGCCGCCGAGTGATTCAGCCGCGAAGACCCCAGCGAGCACCGCTCCGACAACGCCGCCGACGCCATGCACCCCGAAGACGTCAAGGCTGTCGTCATAGCGAAAGCGGTGCTTCACGGTCGTTGCGAAGTAATAGCCGGCCATTGATGAGGCGGCGCCAATCACAATGGCCCCCATTGGTCCGGCGGTACCGCTGGCTGGCGTAATGGCGACGAGCCCCGCGACGGCACCTGTAGCCACGCCGAGGGCCGAGGCTTTGCCGTGGGCACAGATTTCGATTGCCATCCAGACGACGGCAGCAGTAGCAGCGGCGATGTGAGTGACCAGCAGGGCCATGGCGGCCGTGCCATCGGCTGCCAATTCGCTGCCGGCATTGAAGCCAAACCAGCCGACCCAAAGCATGCCAGCCCCCATTACAGTGAAGGGCAGATTGTGGGGTCGCATAGGCTCGCGGGGAAAGCCCTGCCGGGGCCCAAGAAGCACGCAGGTAACCAAGCCGGCAATCCCAGCATTGACATGTACGACCGTGCCACCGGCAAAGTCGAGCACGCCCCAGTCATAAAACAACGCGCCGTCACCTGCCCACGCCATGTGGCAGATCGGCAGATAAGAGAAAGTGAACCAGAGCACACTGAACAGCAGCATGCCAGAGAACTTCATCCGCTCGGCGAATGCCCCGACGATGAGTGCTGGCGTGATGATGGCGAAGGTCATCTGAAAGGCTCACCGAATGCCAAGCTGTAGCCGTAGGCTACCCAAAGCAACGTCATGACGCCGGCGAGGGCAAAACACTGCACCAATACCGAAAGCACGTTCTTCGACCGCACCAATCCGCCATAGAACAGGGCAAGGCCAGGCAATGTCATAAACAGCACCAGGGCGGTGGCCACAATCATCCAGGCGGTATCGGCGGCGTTAATGGCAACCGCGGCATCATCAGCGGCGAACGTCGGGCTTGCGAGCAGAAGGGCAGCAGCAAAAACAGCGGGGACGAGCCGGCCCCGCTGGAAGCGGGCAGACAGACATTGGTTCATAGATTTTCCGCCAGGAAAGGGTGTCAAAGAAGCCAGAAGGAAAATCCCACGGGTCCGCCTTTACCCTACGGGATCGTGATGGGAATGTACCATGCCTGCGAAGATTTGTCCGCTACGGTCGGGCAACCGTGAACAGCTCGTCCATTTGCCGCGGATCGCCCGACGTGAAGCCGGCAAGAAACCATTTCACCCGCTGGTCGCTTGAACCGTGGGTGAAAGCGTCAGGTACGACATAACCCTGTGACTGTTTCTGGATGGCGTCATCACCGATAGCCGCGGCAGCTCGGACGGCCTCGCGTATGTCGTCTTCTTCAAGCACGTCGGCGAAGCGGGCGACGTGGTGGGCCCAGACACCGGCGAGAAAGTCAGCCTGCAACTCGAGCCGCACGGAGAGTCTGTTCGCTTCAACCTCGGGCAGCTGTTGTCGCTGCGCCTGGACCCTGCTGCTCACGCCGAGCAGATTCTGGACATGGTGACCAATCTCGTGGGCAATCACATAGGCCTGGGCAAAGTCGCCGGGGGCACCGAACCGGCGTTTGAGCTCTTCATAGAACGAGAGGTCGATATAGACCTGCCTGTCCAGCGGGCAGTAAAACGGTCCCACCGCCGCACTGGCCAGGCCGCAGGCACTGCTGACCCGACCGCTGAACAGCACCAATTTGGGCGGCGCATAGCGGCGGCCAAAGTCGGCGGCGAACAGCCGTGACCAGATGTCTTCGGTGTCGGCCAGCACCACTGAGACAAACTGCTTGAGTTGGTCGTTCGGGGGTGGCTGCCCGCCGGCCCGCGGCTGCGGGGCTGCCGGCGGCGCGATCTGTGGCGCCAGCCGAAGGGCCTGGATCGGATCCATGCCCAGAAACACCAGCACCAGCAGAATCACCAGCGTCATCAGGCCCCCGCCAACAGCGACTGGCCTCCCCGCTCCTCGACGATCCTCTACGTTCTCACTTGCCCGTCGTCCCTGCCACCGCATCGCAGCGTTCTCCCTGGAATGCCGTCAAAACCATAGTGGTGTTCATCGGTCGTTCTGGAGGATACCTCGGCAGCAACACTGCCGCTATTGTCCCCGGGCGGGTGACGGTGAGAAAAGGAAAATCACCACGAATGTTACCAAGAAAGAAAGTTTCCGACGCGAGCGACTGAACCTGCTTCTGGGTCGTTCTCTCATGCACTCCCGAGAACGTCGGCCGAAATCAGGGTTTGGTGAGGTGAAGAAACGTGTGTCTCTTCGCCGCGAAGAAAATTTAATCCTTCCGCCTTGAGGTCTGGGATGGCTACGCCGGAGGCTCCGGTTTCACGTGCACATCGATCTGCGGGAAGGCAATTTCGATGCCGGCGGCGTTGAATCGCTCGTGAATCTGGCTGTGAAGCTCACTAATCGTGCCGAGCCTGTTGTCGAGACTGGCGAGGTAGAACCGCACCACGAGGTTGAGCGTTGAATCGCCGAACTGTTCGAATGTGATGATTGGGGCAGGGTCGGTGAGAATGTCAGGAATGCCGGAACAAATCTCCCGCAGCAGTTCGATCACCCGCCGCGTGTCGGTGCCATAGGCAACCCCGACGGTCAGCTCTGCGCGATTGACTGAGTCGGACAGCGTCCAGTTGATGACTCGGCCCGTGATCAGGTCTTTGTTGGGAATGACGTATTCCTGGCGTTCCCAGGTGGTAACGGTAGTAGCGCGGATGCGGATCCGCGATACCACGCCGGTGATCGTGTCGAGGGTCACGACATCCCCGACCCGGATTGGCTGTTCAAACAGCAGGATCAGGCCGCAGACGAAGTTGGCGACCACTTCCTGAAGCCCAAAACCGAGGCCGACGCTGAGCCCCGCCGCTAGCCATTGCACGCTGCTCCAGCGGAGACCGAGCGTGCCGGCTGCCAGAAGCATGCCGCAGAGTGCCAGCAGATAGCTGGTAAGCGTGGTAATAGCGTAGCGGGAGGCGTTGTCCAGCGGCAGTCGACGCAGGAGGGCCGCTTCGAGCAGACCAGGGACGTTGTGGACCACCACAAATGTCAGTAAGAGCGTGGGGATGGCGACCAGGACGTTGCTCAACGCAACGACGCTTGTCACCGTGCCGTCGGCGTCACGCATTTGCCAGAGGACGACGCTGTCGAGGAATGACAATGCTGGCAGCACTGGCGACCAGATCCAAAACAGGGTGCCAAATACACCCACAACGATGACCGCGTCGATCAGACGACGGGTCTGCTGGTCAATCGCGGAGAGTTTCATCTGATTGACATGCAGCATCTCTGAGGCTGCGCCGGCGGCCTCAGCCTGTTCCCGTAATGCGGATCGTTCCTTGAGTTGTTGCAGGGCAATTCGCCGCTTCGAGACCAGCAGCCACCGCATCGCCACGCCCTGAAAGATGGCCGCCCCAACGATCGTCCAAATCGATTTGTAAAGCGACACGGTCAACTCAGTCGCTGCAAAGGCGTAGCCGGAGAGGCTGAGCCCGGCGAGCAACAGCGGCATCGCCACGACGAATGGCCGCCAGAGCCAGACCAGCCGCGCCAGCAGCCCGCCAGGACGATTCACCAAAACCGCTGCGGTGACGCCTTTTTTCGGATCAAGCAGCCGCCGGAACATTGCCGCGACGAAGATCATTAAAACAGTGAAGACGATACGCGCCAGCGGCGAGAGCTCGCTGTGCGTATTTCGTTCAAGTAGCAGCAGCCGCGCCAGAAAGACCAGTCCGAGGCCGATCCAGGCAGTGCGGCTGACGGCTCGTCGGAGCGGCTGAACCACGAGGTCAGACCAGGCAAAGTGATCGACCGCCACGCCGTGGGGCCGAATCAACTGGCGGAGGATTTCCAGCGGCAGAAAGACGAGGCCGGCAACCCAGAGCGCGTCGGCCGTGAAGGACTCGGTCGATTCCGCCGGGGAAAACTCACCCAAGAACCAGGAGATCGCCGCCAGTGGCAGCCAGACCGGAAGCGCAGCGAACACCGTAAAGACAAGCGCCTGAAGGGTCGGCCACAGCCGCATCGCATTTGCACCAGTCAAAGACCCCCCGAGCGCGACAACCCGCCGCACGAACCAGCGGTGGAGCACGATGAAGCCAATGATGGCAATCAGGATGGCTGCAGCCTGAATCGGTCGCGCGGCGATACCGGAGGTGAGTGATACAGCCACGGCCTGAAGACGTCCGAGTTCGAGCCAGCCGGTCACGCGGACCAGGCCGGTCACGTCGACAACCCGTATGGGCTTGTCACTGCGCACCCAGAGAAGATTCGTGTCAATCAGCTGGTCGTACTGTTTGATCTGCTGCGTCAGTGTTCCGAGCTGGACGCCGAGTGGGATCAGCGTGTCGATCAATCCGCGGTCAATGTCATTATTCATCGCCTCCAGCAGGGTTCGTTGTCGCTGGGCGATCGTTGGTGCATCCCGCTTTGGAGCGTCTGGTTGTAGGACGTCCGGCTTTCGCTGATCGAGTTCATCAATCAATGTGTCGATATCGGCGAGCATGTCCTGAGCGTCATCGACGGCCGCAGCCTGCTCATCAACGGCGTCGAGCAAACTTCGGGTTCGGCTGAGCATCACCCGCTTACGTTTCAACAGGGATCCGGCCGACCGGCTCAGTCCGGAGCCGGTTGCCCGGTCGGATTCGACCAGTGACTCTGTTTCATGAAAATCGTTTCGCAGTGCCTCGGTCGCCTCGTGCAACTGCAGCAACTTCGTATTCCAGCTCTGCAGCTCTGCCAGAAAAGGTGGCCACTCTTCGAACAGTTCAAGTGCCTGTTCCAGCTCAGTCGTCGCGGTTGTTGGGTCGGCCTCAGCAGCGGCCCGAAAGTCGCTGATTTTGGCCGCGACGTCGTCTTGCCGGCGTCGGCTGCGCCAGCGTGACACCTGGCCGATTGCCGAAGTGATGGCTGCCGCTCGGCGGTCAAACTGCTGCTGCTCAAGGGGCAGTACCGGAGCCTCAGTCTCGTAGGTTATGAGTTTCTGCCGGGCCAGTTGTAACTCAGCCTCGGCAGCCTGCTTTTCCGCGTCGGCAGCTCCTTGGAGAGCCCGGGCCAGTACTGGGTTGACGCTGGCGTCGTCCGTCGGAGGCGGCTTGATAGCGGCCAGCTCTTCTTCGAGTTTGGCAATCTGCTGCGGCAGTTCCTTCGACTCAGTCCGTCGGCTATTGATCTGTTCTTGAATTGCCTTGGAGCGTCCGGTCACGCTGGCCAAATCAGCTTCCAGCCGTTTGATAAGCGTTTCGATGGTGGCGGCAGGGCTATCGGAACTGACGCCCTCACGATCGACCTCGACGGGTTGTTCGGCAGCAGCCTCGGCAGCCTCCTTCCGGGTAGCCGCAGACTCGGCCGCTGCTTTGAGCTGGCGAGTCTGCGCGTTCGCCTTGTCGCGGCGTTCGATGTCTTTGAGGGCCCGGGCGAGAACTTCTTGACTACGGCCGCGAATTTCATCGGAGAGCGAATCGTCCTTACGGATCGCATCAATTGCCTGCTTGATTTCGGAGGCATCGCTGGTGCCGGCTGCGTCACCACGGGGCGTTGTCGTGGAGGGCGTACCAGGCTTTGCTGAAGCGTCGGCGGACTTGCCTGCGGCCGCTGGCCCCGCAGCGGTTGTCGCTGGAGCTGTTTGGTTATTCGGGTCCGGATCGGGTGGCGACTGAATCGGTTGCAGGCCGAGCTGCCGCTGGATTGCTGACTGAATCTGATGCGCAGCGGCAGGCGGTGTCGCCAGCATGGCCAGCAACAGCGTCCAACCCAAGCCAATGGTCCACCGATGGACGATGGGGTTGGCAAGCCAGTGCTGGTCGATCGGTTTCAAAATTTTCTGGAACCCATGCCGCCAGCCGCCAGCCGCCGGTCGTGTCACGATCACGTGCATCCTCATGGCAGCAGTCTTTGCACTTCTGAGGCAGGCGTCAACACGATCTTGCCGCGAGGAACAGCCGGTGGCAGCAGCAGATGTGGAAAGAAGTGTTTGACCCCTGCCGGCAATGCCGTTAGGGTGCAGGGGTTGGGTGTCGCAGGAAGGCACTGGCAGGACGTTCCACGAACGCGGCTGGCGGGCCGCAAGGTGCCTTATGCGAGAAAATCCCACCAGGGAGAGGGCGGCAGCATCGACTGACAACGGTGGCGGAGGGGCTGTCCCGACGACGTCATCGACCGCGACACTCGAACTGCTCGAGTGCGCCCCTCGGCAGCGTCCGCTGCTTGACGAGGTGCTTGACGGACTGAGGGGCACTCAGAAATCACTTCCCGCCAAGCTGCATTACGACCAGCGGGGAAGCATGCTGTTCGAGCAGATCTGCTCACTCGATGAGTACTACATTACCCGTACCGAACTCGGAATCATGCAGCGAACGGCAGCGTCGGTTGCCGAGGCTCTGGGCGACGGCTGTATGTTGATTGAGCCGGGCAGCGGTGCGAGCCTCAAGACTGACCTTCTGCTCGAAGCGATGGCTACTCCCGCCGCCTATGTACCTGTCGACATCAGCCGCGATTTTCTGCTTGAGGCGGCGGCTGCAATCGCTGCCCGTCACGAGGTTGAGGTGTTGCCGGTCTGGGCCGATTTCACCCGCCGCCATCCGTTGCCGACGCCGGCGGCTTCTATCAACTCGCGGGCCATTTACTTCCCCGGCTCGACCGTCGGGAACTTCAGCCGCCCCGAAGCTGGCAGGCTATTGGAACTCTTTGCCGAACTCCTGCGGGAGTCGCAGGCAGAGCAGGCGGGCGGTGTACCAGCCGGCTCGGTGGTCGTTGGCTTCGACTGCAAAAAGGAAATTCCCCGCATGGAGGCAGCCTACAACGACGCCGAGGGCGTTACTGCGGAATTCAATTACAACGTTCTCGACCGGCTCTCACGAGAACTCGGCGCGGATCTCGACCGTGACCGATTCGAGTTTCGGGCCGACTGGGACGAAGAAGTCGGTGCAATAGTCAGTCGTCTCTGGGCGAAGGAGTCTCACGCCGTCGACATTGCCGGCAGCACGGTGCAGTTTGAAGCAGGCGAACCCATTCGGATGGAAGAGTCGCACAAGTACACCCCGGCCGAGTTTGAACAGCTGGCGGGGGCAGCGGGCCTAGGCCTGGAAAAATTCTGGTCTGATGACAGCCGCGACTTCGCGGTCGTCCAACTGCGGCCGCTTGGCTGCTGACCCAAACGTGGCTGCTGTTATCAGTCACGTGCCGCCCCTCGAGGCCGATGTCGGTTCCCGCAATCGAGCTTGAGAACGTTACCAAGGCCTATGACCCGGCCAAGCCGCCTGCGGTGCGTGAGGTCAGTCTGGCAGTCGCCCAAGGCGAGGTGCTGGCACTTGTGGGCGGGTCGGGGAGTGGCAAGACGACCACCTTGAAGATGATCAACCGGTTGATCGAACCGACATCGGGAACGATTCGGGTACTGGGTGAGGAGGTCACAACCATTGACCCTGTGTTACTGCGGCGATCGATTGGGTATGCCTTTCAAGGTGTGGGCCTGTTTCCGCATCTCACCGTAGGTGACAACGTGGCGATCACCCCCCGACTACTGGGATGGAATGCCGACCGCACCCGTTGCCGGATTGATGAACTGCTGGCACTGGTCGACCTGCCGCCGGAAACCTACCGCGACCGCCTGCCGGCCGAACTGTCTGGTGGGCAGCGGCAGCGGGTTGGATTTGCTCGGGCTCTTGCAGCTGAGCCGGGCGCAATTTTGATGGATGAGCCCTTTGGGGCCCTCGACCCGATCACCCGTGACGCCCTCCAGAATGAGTTTCGCGAGCTGCAGCGGAAATTATCGCTCAGCGTTGTAATCGTCACCCACGACATGACCGAAGCGGTGCTCCTGGCAGATCGCATCGCCGTCATGCACGAGGGGGTGCTACGGCAGCTGGGCAGTCCGCGAGAACTGCTCACAGCACCGGCTGATGATTACGTTGCCCAGCTGATCGAGACACCGCGGCGGCACAGCGACTTTATCGAGTCGCTGATGCAGCCGGAGGCAGCTGGGGACGGGGGGGCCGCATGAGCCCACGGCTGCAACTGCTGGTTGAACAGCTGCCGAATCTGCTTGGCGGGCATCTCTCGTTGGCGGTGCCGGCGATCTTCGTGGGCGTCCTCATCAGCGTCCCGCTAGGCATCCTCTGTGCGAAATCGGCGGCGGTGCGGGGCCCGGTGATGACGCTCATTTCCCTTGTGCAAACGGTGCCGAGCATTGCCCTACTGGCGATCATGGTGGCGATCCTCGGTGGCACCATCGGCTACCGCCCGGCTTTCATTGCCTTGCTCGTCTACAGCATTTTGCCGATCGTGCGGAACACCATTGTTGGCCTCGATGGAGTCGATCCAGCGATGAAAGAGGCGGCTCGGGCCGTCGGCATGCGACCGGTTCAGCAGTTGCTGAAGGTGGAACTGCCGTTGGCCTTCCCGGTGATCCTGGCTGGCATTCGCACGGCGACGGTCTGGGTAGTTGGCATTGCCACGCTTTCGACCCCGGTTGGGGCTCCGAGTCTTGGCAACTACATTTTCAGCGGCCTGCAGCTGCGGGACTGGCAACGCGTGCTGTTTGGCTGTGTGGCGACAATGACTCTTTCGCTGGTGCTCGATCAGTTGATAGCGTTGATCGAAGCGAGCCTGCAGCGACGGCGAATGGCGGTAGTGTGGGGGGCGACAGGGGTGTTGGCCGGATTGCTCGGCGTCGGCCTGGCCCCGCAGTTGTTCCGCACAACGGCAGCTGGATTTGCGGGTATGGCCGCTGGCAATGCCAGTCCGGCTGCCACAGCCCCACCGGCTGACAGGCAACCGTCGTTGGCTGGCCAAACCATCACGATTGGTGCGAAGGGGTTCACGGAGCAGCTGATCCTGACGGAGTTGCTTGCCGAGCGCATTCGGGCTGTTGGCGGAACGCCCAAAACGCTTGGCAACATGGGCAGCACGATCGTCTTTGATGCATTGGCTAAAAACACGGTTGACGTTTACGTCGACTACACCGGGACGCTCTGGAGCACCGTGCTCAAAGAGCCGGAGCCGATCGGTCGGGCACCGATGCGGGTGGCAGTTGCTGGCCGGCTGTACGACGAATACGGCATTGTCACGCTCGGGTCACTTGGCTTTGAAAACACGTATGCCCTCGTTGTGAAAGCTGAGGAAGCCAATGGCCGGGGCCTGCGAAGCATCGCCGATCTGACCCCGCTAGCCAACCGGCTGCGGATTGGTGGTGATCCAGAGTTTTTTGGACGGCCTGAGTGGGAGCGTGTGCGGTCGCTTTATGGGCTGACTGGTATTGAACAGGTCGGGATGGATTCGACCTTCATGTACCAGTCGGTGGCCGACAGTCAGGTCGACCTGGCTGCAGGATTCTCAACCGATGGACGCATTGATGCCTTCAATCTGGCCGTCCTCGACGACCCGGAGGAGGCATTCCCACCGTACGATGCGGTCCTGCTTCTTTCGCCTGAGGCGGCTGAGAATCGGTCGCTCATCGCCGCCCTGCGGCCGCTCTTGAACCGCATCAGCGTTGCAGCCATGCGAACTGCCAACCGGAGCGTCGATGAAGACGGACTGACGCCTATGGCGGCCGCCGACGTGCTCCAGCAGAAACTCATGTTGCTGTCCGACGAGCAACCCAGACTCAAAGCGGCAGAAGCTCAGTCAATTCGTCAATGAACTTTGCTATTGTTTACGCTCGCGGGGTAGCTCCTGACCGAGCAGCTGGGCGGGATTGGCGACCATGACCCGTTGTGCGTCTTGGGCTGAGAGTCCAACACCCTGACAGAGCACCTCGCGCAGTCGGTTTGGGCTGGCGGTTGAACCAACAAGATGCGTTCGGTCGGCCGCCCAGGCGGCCCCCGACTCGTCGACGATTACGTCTCGCCCTGCCAGTGAAAACGTGCCCGGCCCCATGCCCCCGGCAGCAGTGGCGTCGCTCACCGCGATCACCCGCTCAATACCAATCGCACGGATCATTGTGCGGATGAGTGTGGCGGGCAAATGCACGCCGTCAGCGATCAGCATCACCCACCGCAGGCGATCGGTGGCGAGAACCCGCCAGAGGATGTTGTCGTGGCGGTGGAGTTGGGCTGGGCAGCCGTTTCCCAGGTGGGTGAAGGCTGTCAGGCCAGCGTCGATGGCCTGATCAAGGGTTTGGGTTGAGGGATCACAGTGGCCCGCCGAAACGCGAACTCCATGGTCGACAAGCCAACTGGTTGTCTGCAGATTGGCATCACATTCGGGAGCAAGGGTTACCAAGCGAACGAGGCCCTGGCCCGCTTCCACCAGTTGCGCCGCCACCGAGATGCTTGCCGGCAAGACATGCTCCACTGGATGGGCACCGACATAACCTGTTCGGGGATTGATAAAGGGCCCCTCGAGATGAATGCCTGTCAGTACCTCGGCGATCCTGTGATCCACCGAGCGGAGTTCAGCGAGTCGGCTGACCCGGGCCACCATCCGATCAACTCGGTCGGTAATGACGGTAGCGAGCATCTGGCCGCCGCCGTCAGCCAGAACCGCGTCGCAGGCGACTACCAGGTCGTCCGCGGAGAGGTCGTCGGCATTGAAGTCGATGCCCTTGTACCCGTTCAGCTGCAGATCGAAGGCGGTCATCTCTGACACTATTTTGACAGGGTGTCGCACTGCCGCAGCAACGCCGTGGCGGCACGGTCAACGTGGAGTCTACAGTTGTAATGTTCTTGGAGAATCGAGGCGGGCACGTCTGGCGTGACCGGCCCCTCAACCGTTGCTTTTAAAGCATCGGCTTTCCGGCGGTCAGGAACAGAGCAGATCAGCAGCCGGCTCGCCATAATCCGATTTACGGACATTGAAATTGCTTCTTTCGGAACCGAGCTGAGATCGCGAAACCAGCCTTCACCAACCTGCTGGCGTCGACAGCGTTCATCAAGCTGGACGACGATGTAGGGGTCAACTGTCGTAAAGTCTGCTGGCGGATCATTGAATGCGAGATGACCGTTTTCGCCAATGCCGATGAGGGCGACATCGAAGGGAGTTGCGGGCACGAGCATCGCTAGTCGCCTGCACTCTGAGGCGGGGTCGGTTGCCTGTCCGTCAATTTCGTGAAAAGCATTTGGAGCACGAGGTAGCTTGTCGATAAAGCGGTCCCACAGAAACCGGCGGAAGCTCGCTGGATGGTCGGCACTCAGGCCAACATATTCGTCAAGGTGGAAAATCCTTACGGCTTCCCAGGGGACATCCTCAGCCAGAGCCAATTCGGCGAGCACTTCAAACTGCGATGTTCCGGTTGCCACGACGAGTGTCGCTGAGCCGTTGTCGTGGCACGCTTTCACAAGGGCGTCGGCCGCCTGTCGCGCGGCAACCCGACCGAGGTGCAGGCGATCTTCATGAACGGCGAGTTGGAGGGCGGACAAGGGTTGGATTCTCCGAGGATCCCGAAGGACAAGTATTCAGTTGCAGGAACAAGTGGTGAAAGCAAGCTACCCCCATTGATCGCGGCATC
The DNA here is from genome assembly GCA_009922585.1 of Planctomycetia bacterium. GTDB lineage: Bacteria > Planctomycetota > Planctomycetia > Pirellulales > UBA1268 > UBA1268. The sequence goes on along the minus strand of RFVE01000012.1, from coordinate 15,675 downwards.
GGCAACCCCGAAAACCCTCTCAACGTTTCCGCATGCGTTCGAATGAGGGAACCGAAAAACGATTTTCACTCAGACGCAACGTCACCGGCGGGCACACGAGCCGCGTAATGGAGATACGTTATTGGGAAGGAAATCTTATAAAGTTTTTTTCCGGACCACTTGTTCAGGGATTCGACCAGCGTGGCCTATCGCGATATCCTTGGTGCCGTGGGTGCTCTGGTTGCCGGCCTACGCGGTTGCGGATCAACCCATTCGGGTTGGCGTCATTGGATTGGATGCGCATGCCGTGGCCTGGCAGAAATTGTTGGCAACCGCTGCTGAAGACGATTCGTCTCCCACACTTGCCAGCCTGCAGATTGTCGCAGCGGTGCCAGCAGGAAGCGAGGATATCCCCGAGAAAATACCCCGGCTTGCCGCCGGCATTGAACACTACCGTTCCGAAGGGATTCGTCTCTGTGACGAAATTGAAGAACTGCTGCCACTGGTTGACGCGGTGATGATTCTCAGTGCGGATGGTCGAGCACACCTTGATCAGGCAAGGCCAGTCATCGCGAACGGCAAACCATTGTTTATTGATAAGCCGATGGCCGCATCGGTTGCAGAGGCCCGCGAAATCTTTCGACTGGCGAAAGAGCAGCACGTTCCTGTCTTCTCCAGTTCATCCTTGCGTTTTGCTCCACAAACCGTTGCCGTTGTTCGAGACCAAACGGTCGGCGACATCATTGGCTGTGATGCCCATAGCCCCTGTCAGACTGAGCCTCACCACCCCGATCTGTTCTGGTACGGAATTCACGGTGTCGAGGCCTTGTTCACAATCATGGGGCCCGGCTGCGACTCCGTCTCCCGCACGAAAACAGACGACACCGACGTCGTGGTTGGTCGCTGGCGTGATGGGCGAATCGGGACCTTTCGGGGCCACCGGAGCGGGCCGCACAGCTACGGGGCAACTGTTTTCGGCTTGAAGGGGCAGGCGGCCGCCGGAAGGTTTGAGGGGTATGAACCATTGTTAACAGAGATCGTCCGATTTTATCGCACCGGTGTCGCACCAGTGCAGCCAGCGGAAACGCTTGAAGTTCTTGCATTTATGGAGGCAGCGGATGCCAGCGGGGCGGCTGCGGGTGCTGCAATTCCTCTCCATGATTTCGGCATTTCTGAGCCATGAGTGTCGCCAAGCAACTGGCTGTTGTGCGCTGACGAATCCCTGAAGGCCTGGCGTGTTGTGTTTTCTACCACTGTTCAATCGGCCACAGTCAACTTTACTTCTTGGCCGTTGGCCCAACCGCTTGTCATCAGTTCCGGTGCAATCACAGAACTGACTGAAGCGACCGTCAGTGTCACTGCGACCGTCGCTGGGAAAACGGCGACCGGTCAGGGATCAATTTTCCTGAGTGACATCTGGGCGTGGCCTGATCCGAGCAAAACACACAGCGAGCGGGACGCGACGCTTCGCAGCCTCTGTAAGTTGCTGGCATCTGATCTGCCGCAGTATTGCGGTGGTGAGCCGGCCCACCCGCTTGAGCTCGGTCTGCGGTTGCATGAGCGGTTCTGCCAGCTTGATTCCCCGCCGAAATTGGCGCGAGCCATGGTCACAAGCCCATTTGATGCTGCTCTTCATGATGCAGTGGGACGGGCGCTCGACCGCTCGGCATTTTCGTTTTATACCGAGCCAGCCGATCTGCCAACAGCTGAGCCGTACACCGATGGGCCAGCCTGGCAGGCTATCCGAGACACGCTGCGCACACCGGTGAGGCAACTTCGGGCGTGGCTGCTCGTAAGCGGGAACGACGGCCCAGAGCAACTTGCTCCGTGGCTCCAGGGGCGGGGTTACCGTTGCCTGAAAATAAAACTCTCCGGGCGTGATGCCAGCGTTGACGCGGAGCGAACAAGTGAAGTTTTTAAGATGGGCTCTCAATTGATTGCGCCCGACGTGTTAGAGGCAGTTTCGGTTGACACCAATGAAGGTAACCCGGATGCCGGAAGCGTGATGGCGTATCTTGATGAATTGAAGTCGCGAGATCCTGCCGCTTTTGCCGCCATCTCGTATCTTGAGCAGCCGACGCATCGTGATATCACCAAAGCGGCCTACGATTGGAGGCCAGTCGCAAGTCGTTGCCCAGTGCTTCTTGACGAGGGCCTCACAGATCTCGATTTAATGCCTCTGGCTCAGCAACAGGGCTGGAGTGGATTTGCCCTCAAAACCTGTAAGGGTCATTCAGTCTGCCTGCTCGCTGCGACCTGGGCCCGTCAGCATGGTCTGTCGGTCAGCCTGCAGGATCTCACGAATCCGGGAAGGGCCCTCATTCATGCGGGTCTACTTGCGGCCCACCTCCCCACGCTGAACGGTGTCGAAATGAATTCGCCCCAGTACACGCCTGCAGCCAACGCTGACTGGCAAGGGCGGCTACCAGACTTGTTTACCCCTCAGGATGGGTTCCATCGGCTCCCAGCAACAATTCCCAACGGACTTGGAGGAGATCTCTGATGAAGCGATTATGTCGCACCGTGTTTTTGATTGTGCTGCTCCTGGCTCCCGTCTTGGCTCCCGTCGCAGCAGGAGACGACATCCTGGTGCCGGGTCGTTGGACAGCGGAGGTCAGGCAGTCGGTCGAAGAGGCTGGTGGCTGGGCCTGGTATCGCAGCTGGCTCAAGCCCGACAACAGCTTCTTTACGAAACACGAGCGAAATCTTTTTGAAGAGTCTGTTGGTATCACAATCGCCGATTTGAGCGGCGCTCATGAGGTCTTTGTGAATGGGAAATCGATTGGAACCGGCGGCGGGTTTCCGCCCAGCTATCGTGATGGTGGCGGTCGGACCGTTCGTCACAAGGTGCCTGTCGGAACCCTCAAACGCGGCGAATGGAACGAACTGCTGATTCGCGTCTACCTTCCACCAGCGGTCAAGGGTGGCGGCTTTTTCGGTGACGCTCCGTTCATCATGGATTACTTTCGGGAGTGCGTGCTCGCCGGTTCCTGGGAGTTTTTTTCCGGTCGTGCAAGGCCCGCCGAGGTCACAGAGGTGGAGCCTCCAAACGCGCGGTTTGAGCAATTTCGTGACTCAAATCGAGTTCTCGGCCGCACTGAGCAGGAACATGGCCCGCGACTCAGTCCAACTGATTCTGCCGCTGCAATGAAGCCTCGTGACGGGCTGATCGTTGAGCAACTTCTCGCTGAGCCATTCATAGCCCAGCCCTTTCACGTCAGCTTTGACGAACGGGGCCGCATGTGGGTCACGCAGTCGAAGCAGTACCCATACCCGGCTGGGCTGCGGATGATCAGCCGAGATAAATACTATCGTGCACATTATGACCGGGTCCCACCTCCGCCTCCCCATCACGACCGTGGGGCCGATCTGATCACTATTCACGAGTCAACCAAACGAAATGGGATCTACGACCGGCATACGGTCTTTCTGGATGGGCTGAACATGGCCAATGCAGCTCTGCGCGGCCGCGGCGGGGTTTGGGTGATGCATACCCCCTACCTCCTTTTTTATCCCGATGCGGACTTTGACGATGTTCCGGATGGTCAGCCGCAGATCCACCTGGCCGGCTTTGGGATGGAGGACTCTCACGCGATTGCCAACGGTCTTACCTGGGGACCTGACGGCTGGCTCTATGGAGCACAGGGAAGCACGTCATCCTGCAGTGTCAGCCGCCCCGACGATCCCCCGGATGCAGCGACTGTTAACTTCACAGGCTGCATGATCTGGCGGTACCACCCAGTCTCACGAGCCTTTGAAATTTTTGCCGAAGGTGGCGGCAACAATTTCGGGCTTGAGTTTGACGTGAGCGGCAGGCTGTTTGGAGGGCACAATGGTGGCGGGACGAGAGGTTTTTACTTCGTGCAGGGCGGCCGCTACAGGATGCAGGGAACCAACACGAGTAAGTACGGGCCCGTTTACGACCCGTTCGCCTTCGGTGAGCTTCCGCAATTGGCAACAACCGACACTGTCGTTCGGTTCACCCATCATGGCGCATTTGCTGATGGTGTGGCCATGCCAACCGAGTCGGCTGGGCATCTTTTTTCACTCGATCCACTCCATAACCTCATCACAGAAGCCGAAGTGAACCCCCTTGGTTCGACCTTCAGCACCACCGATCTCACCCCATCGCTGCGATCCGACGACGAGGCATTTCGTCCAGTGTTCGTTACCAACGCACCTGACGGATCGCTCTATGTCTGTGACATGTATGAGTATTTCATTGCCCATGGGCAGCATTATCAGAACCAGATCGATCCCACGACCGGGCGGATCTATCGGCTCCGGGGATCTGCAAGTTCCTTGGAGTCGCAGATTGACCTGACCGGCCTGACAACGGACGAGTTGTTGACGCTGTTGGGCCACCCGAATAAGTGGCACCGACAGACGGCGGTTCGGATGTTGGCCGAGGCTGACGACCGGCGGGTGGCCGGCCGATTACGGAATCTCGTCTTTGGAAAAAATCAGGTCACTGCGTTGCACGCGCTCTGGGTGTTGCACCAAATCGGAGAACTCGATTCGGCAACTGCGAGCGCATGCCTGCAGAGCCCTTTTTCTGACGTTCGACGATGGGCTGTTCGGCTGCTGGGCGATGCTTACGGCCGGCACCAAGGGCTCGGCAGTGAGGACCACGGCCAGGGTGAAGGACGGCTGCCGGCTGTGCTTGCTTCCGCCGTTCTTGAACTGGCACGAACTGAGGCAGACCCCGGCGTCCTCTGTCAGGTGCTTGCGACCGCACGGCGACTGCCGTCAGAGCAGGCCCTTCCACTTGCGACGGTTGTGCTATCTCACGACGAGTTGGCGTCGGATCCCTACGTGCCGATGATGGGCTGGTGGGTTTTCGAGCAGTCGATTCCAAAGGACGTCGAGCGAGTTCTTGAAGTTTTTGCCGACTCGGCGGTCTGGTCGAAACCGATATTTCGCGACACGATCGTGCCGCGGCTGGCCCGCCGATTAGCCGTTGAGAATGATCGCAAACTGCTCGACTGTTGCACGCGGCTTTTTCGTCTGGCCGGGGACCAGCAGGCAGTAGCTCGGTTGTTGGAAGGACTTACAGCGGCAGTCCAGGGGCGGTCGTTAATGGGACTCCCAGACGAGCTTTTCAGTGCTATCGAGTCAGTCGCCACCCTGCCGCTGGCCTTCCGGTTGCGGCGTGGTGAAGCCACGGCTGTTCGTGAGGCGGCCAGCCGTATGAAAAGTCAAGATGTTTCCGAACCAGAGCGTCTGTCTCTCATTCGAACATTGGCTGAAAGCAGAGCAGCCGAATCTGTCAGCCTCCTAAAAACGATCGCTCTCGAGGATCCGGCGATTCCTGATGCACTGCGAGTGGCAGCCCTGTCTGGCCTCGGGCATTACGACGATCCGACAATCGGGCAGGTTGTCGTTGGAGCACTCCCAGAGTTGAAGGGAAGCCCGAGGTCAGCGGCACTTACGCTTCTGGCAAGCCGGCCGGCATGGACAAGACTGCTTCTTGAGGGCATCGAGACCGGCCACGTCCTCTCTTCGGAGATTCCGCCAGATGTTGTGGAAAGGGTGCGTCAGCATCGAGAGCAGGATGTCCGCCAGACAGCAGAAAGGCTGCTGCCGCTGGAAGTCACACCGGAGGCCAGTGCAACTGGCCGGGTTGCCGCAATTACGGCAATCGTAGCAGCCGGAACGGGAAATCCTTACGAGGGCCGAAAGATATTCTTGGCAAAGTGCAGCCAGTGTCATCGACTGTTTCATGATGGCGGTCATCTCGGACCAGCACTCACGAACTATCAGCGAGATAACCTGCCTCACCTCTTGCGGGCAATCACGGCACCGAGTGAAGAAATTCGCGAAGGCTACGCCTATTTTGCGGTGCTTACCGATGACGGGCGATCGCTCACGGGCTTCATTGTCGATCGTGACCTGAGTGGATTGCAGCTCAGAACACTCGACGGTGAAACGCTGTCACTTGTCAATGAGCATATCGATGAGATTGTCCCACTGGGCAAGAGCCTGATGCCTGCTGGGCTGCTCGACGAACTCGAGCCGCAACAACTTCGAGATTTTTTTGCGTATCTCCGTATCCGCCAGCCTATTGCCGCCCCTGCCACTCGTTGAAACAGTGTCTCATGCAGAGCCTATTGAATTTTGTCAGGTCGATTGGGCCCGCAATTATTGTCGCGGCCGTTGTCTGCGGGCCGGGTAGCATGCTCATGAGTTCCAAGACCGGCGCAATCTACGGCTATCGGATGATCTGGCTGGTGGTCACTGCGGCAGCCCTGATGTGGAGCATGGTTGCTCTTTCGGCCAGGCTGGGAGTCCTTCTGGAACGCACGCCCTTGGGTGAATTGGCCCACCGACTTGGCCGGCCTGTGGCGGCAGCGGTCGGCTTGATTCTGTTTCTGGTTGTGGTCGGCTTTCAGGTCAGTAACAACATCGCCATTGTTGCGGCCATTGAGCCGTTTCTGCCAAAACAGTTGACTTCAGGGTGGGCTCCATTGTGGCTGACGCCACTGCTGATTCTATTCGGGTTGAACCTGTTTGTACTGGTCGTTCTCTACCGGTTTCGAAATCTCTATCGGCCGATTGAGCGGCTGCTGAAAACGATCGTACTTGTTGTGATTCTCTGCTTTGTTGGAAATCTTGTGCTCGCCAGGCCGGATCCTGCGGCGATGCTCGCGGGGCTGATGCCGTCCGCACCCGCAGGCGGCTTTGCCGCCATGCTCACGCCGCGGGCTACCCCAGAGGTGACCGTGCTGCAGGCTTTGGTGGCAACCACATTTTCTGTTGCGGGTGCATTCTTTCAGGCGTATAGCGTACGCGCCAGGGGGTGGACAATCGCTGACACGCGGCAGGGAATGATCGACTCGCTTGTCGGTGCCGGTGTGCTAGCCGGCGTGTCAATTGTGTTGATGAGTACTGCGGCTGCGGCCCTCCACGGCACCGGTGTATCCTCAGCCGATCTTGCCACGATTGGCGATGTTGCGAAGCAGTTTGAGCCGTTGTTTGGCCAATATGCCACGCTGCTGTTCAGTGTTGGAGTCTTTGCCGGAGGCTTTGGGGCCTTTCTCGTCAATGCCCTGATCGGTGGAAACATGCTGGCCGACGGCTTTGGTCGGGGGGCGACGATGAACGACACCGGCACCCGGCATGCCACTGCGGCTGCCCTCCTGATCGCGATGACAATCGCCTGCGGCTGCCTGGTTGCCGGGGTCAAACCTGTGGCCGCGATTACCGTGGCGCAGGCGTCGACAGTGATAGGGCTGCCAGCCCTTTCACTGGCACTGCTGTACCTTGCGAGCAGAAAAGATCTTTCCGACGGTGGTCAAATACCTCGCTGGATGTTGCTTGCAGCTGTCATCGGTTTGGCAGTGACACTCCTGCTCACGACACGGACGTTTGTGCAACTCTGGGGTTTGTTCACCGCCTGATTCGTGCATGGCGGAAGGAGTTTTTGCCGGCTAAGCTACTCTTGCTGAGAGATTCACTCAAAGATTTCCAGACTTTCCTGCTTCCCAAATCGCGAAAGAATGCCCCCTTCATGTCTGCGCAGCATACATTTGATTCGCTTGGACTTGCGCTGCCACCGCTTCCCGGGCCAGCCGGACTTTACCAGCCTTGCCTTATCAACGGCCGGCACGTCTATCTGTCGGGCCATTTGCCTTTCCAGGAAGACGGAAGTCTCATCAAGGGAAAGGTCGGTGAGAGCATGTCGGTCGACGCTGCCACTGCCGCTGCCCGACAGGTCGGGCTTACCATCCTTCGTACGCTCATCGGAACGCTCGGCAGTCTTGACCGTGTGAGTCGGGTGCTGAAGCTCTTCGGCATGGTCAACGCAACAGCTGATTTCGTTGACCACCCCAAGGTCATCAATGGCTGCAGCGAACTCTTTAAGTCTGTCTGGGGCCCGGAGCACGGAGTGGGAGTCCGCAGTGCTGTTGGCGTGGCCTCGCTCCCGATTGGTGTTCCGGTAGAGATCGAGGCAACCTTCGAGCTTGCATAACCAACGACTCGGGTGAAGGTGCTGCGGGATTCTTGTGACTGTTTTCTAGCTGCAGAGCTGCGATGAAGCCGCGAGATGGTTAGGCGACCGTGGCCACTGCCTTGAGCACACCGCTGGCCGGGTCGATCAGCTGTGGGAATACTGTTGGCAGATCGGTCCATGACAGCCGGTGGGTGATCCATGGGCCGGTGTCTATCCGGCCAGCTTCGATGTCGGTGATGATCCGGCCGAAGTCACGGGAGAGGGCATTTCGGCTGGCCAGCAGAGACAATTCCCGGCGGTGCAGCAGGGGGGCATGGGGAAAGCTGAGCTGCCCCTGTGTAATGCCGACATATGCGACCCGCCCGCCGAAGGCGGCAAACTCGAGGGCCCGTCCCATGCTTTTGTCGCTGCCCGTGGCATCGATGACGACATCGCAGAACTCGCCGCCAGTCTGCTCGGCAACCCGGGTGATGTCGTCAGCTGCACCGGTTGCCAGCACCGTATCGGCCACCCCCAGCGTGTCGCGGACAAACTCAAGTCGCGTTGGCACCATGTCCATGACAATCGGCCGCCCGCCGGCGAGCCGCACGAACTCGAGCACGGAAAGCCCGATCGGTCCGGCGCCAATCACCAGTACGTTTTCACCAGCGGCGACGGCCGCCCGGTCGACTGCATGGCAGCCGATGGCGAGTGTCTCCACGAGGGCATTCTGCTCAGCTGTCAGGTTGGGTGAGCGATGCAGCTTGCGGGCCGGCATCTTGAACAAGGGCTGCAGGCCACCGTCGCAGTGCACGCCCAGCGTTTGGTGATGCACACAGCAGTTGGTCTTTCCAATCCTGCAGGCATGGCACCGCTGGCAGTTGATGTAGGGCTCGACGCAGCAGCGATCCCCGGGCCGGACATTTTCGACACCCGGCCCGACTGCCTCCACTACCACGCCGAGTTCGTGGCCGGGGATTCGCGGGTAGCTGAAAAACGGCATCTTCCCCAGGTAGCCGCCGTAGTCGGTGCCACAGATGCCCACCGCCTCGACCCGGACAACTGCCTCGCCCGCCCCCGGCGCGGATGGCTCGGCCACCTCGATTAGTTCCCAATGCTTTGGTTCAACAAGTTGCAATGCCTTCATCGGTCAGCCTCGCTTTCACGCATAAGCCTCTGCAGTACCTACCAGGTCGCTTCCGTCTCCGGGCCACAATCGCTTGTCATGCTGGCTATGCCTCACTCACAGCTCCTGTCGCACACCATAAAACCGGCTTGCGGTGCCACCCCGAATAGCGAACTGCTCGGCTGCTGAAAGCTGGGCGATTTTCTGCTCAACAATGTCCCAGACCTCTGCATACTCAGCCGCCAGCAGACAGACTGGCCAGTCAGTGCCAGCCATCAGCCGATGGGGACCGAACGCTTCTAACGCCACCTCGAGACAGCGGCTGAAGTCATCTGGCTGCCAGTCATTCCAGTCGGCCTCGGTAACCAGCCCCGACAGTTTGCAGCAGACGTTGTCGTGACGAGCGAGGGCCCGCAAGTCTTTCTCCCAGCCGGCAAGCATGCCTGTCTTCACCGGGGGCTTGGCAAGGTGATCAAGCACAAAGGGCTGCTCCGGCAACCGACCGGCCAGTTCGACTGCAGCTGGCAACTGATGCGGAAAGACGAGCAGATCATAGGTGAGGCCGAACTGGTGGAGCGTGTGGAGTCCTCTGAGAAAATCGTCTCTCAGCAGAAATCTCGGATCGGGCTCGTCCTGCACGACATGCCTCACGCCGACAAAATTTTGCTCGACAGCCAATGGAGCAAGGTCGTCAGCAACGGTGTCGCACCGCAGGTCGACCCAGCCGACAACTCCCCTGATAAAAGGATGGGTAGCTGCCAGCTCGAGCAGCCAGCGGCTTTCAGCGAGCGACTGGCGAGCCTGCACCACAATCGACCCCGTGACCTGAAGCGGTCCCGCGACCGCCTCGAGGTCGGCAGGCAGATAATCTCTCGCCAGCCGCTCCATCCCCGGGCCAATCCAAGGGTACTCAGCTGGTGAGTAACGCCAAAAGTGTTGGTGAGCGTCGATCGTCATCCGGAACAAACTTTCATTTTACAGCTGACTCGCATCCTCTGTGAGAGCAGCAGGTGGCTTTACGTTGTGGAACCACCGACCAAGCCATTGCTGCACGTGCTGCCGATGGTGATTGAATTGTGTTTGCTGAAGATTCCTGAAGGCCCTTGGGGTAGGTATTGATGGTTCGCTGGTGCGAACCATTCTCCGAGAAGCACGCAACGCGAGTTTTGATGTTGTGCTGAGCGGAACCAAACTCCTTGAAAGCCCGAGTCGCGAGCCGAGGGAATGGGTCTTGGGGTTCAAAAATTCGTTTCCCTCAGCTTGCGCTTCGGGCTTCAAAGCAGGGTTTTTGTAAATAACCCGAAGGTGTGATCAAAACTTAAGCTGCTGGCTGCAGGGAACGGCCTTCGTGGTGATTTGTCTCTTTGCCACAACTGGCTCGTTGCGGCACTCTTTAGTTGTTCTCCGGCAGTCCCTCGGCGTGCCCGATGTTCTTCACGGCCGCAAATATTGCTCGGACGTCCCCCAGCAGTTCTTCGTCGATCGGTTCAGCGATCCACTTGGACCAGTTGTTGATGTTGTCGGGGTTTGCGCTACCAGCGATCGTTGTGGCAATGGCTTGGTTGGCTACGGCAAACTGCAGAGCGAGTTTCGCGATTGAACTGCCCCGCTCACGGCAAAGGTCAGCCGCCTGGCGAGCTGCCGCCTTGACGGGCTCAGGCTCCTTCAGCCAGGCCGGCAGCGGAGCGTCGGTCAACAGGCGGGCGCTGAAAGGGCCAGCATGCATGACGCCGATGCCCCTGGCCTGCAGATATGGGATCGTCTCTTCGGCGAACCGGGTGTTTTGCAGCGTGTACTGGTTGTAGTTCAGCACGCAGTCAACCTCGGTCTGTTCGCAGATGAAGCGAAAGATCTTTTGCGGATAGCCGCTAAAGCCGACATACCGCACCTTGCCCGCCTGCTGGGCGGCTCGCAGGGCTGGTAGGGTCTCATCGACAATCTGCTGCATTGGCACAAACTCAATGTCGTGGCAGAGCACAATATCGAGGTGATCAGTGCCGAGCCGGTGCAGCGAGACGTCGACGCTCTCAGCTACCCGTTTGGCCGAGAAGTCAAAGTGGGCCAGATCGTAACGGCCCAGCTTCGTGCACAGCAGGTAGTCATCGCGGGGCACATCCCGCAGCGCAAGGCCCAGCAGCACCTCACTCATGCCGCGGCCATAAAAAGGGCTGGTATCGATCAGCCGCAGGCCTGCCTCGAGGGCGACCCGCACACTGGCAAGAGCCTCCTCGACCGTCACCCGGCGAAACTCCTGCCCCAGTGACGAGGCACCGAAGGAAAGAATCGGCAGTTCTAGTCCGGTGGCTCCAAGCGTACGTGTCTGCATATGGTGCGGCTCCCTTGTTCCGTTCCGACCGTCAGCCAAAAGTGCGGCAGCCGACTGACAGCAGCAGGTTGGCCCAGGGCTGGGTGTCGGCAGTCTGGATGGTCAGGATGTGGTCAGGCGAACTGACCGCCTCATAAAAATCCCACTTCACGATGGGTTCGAGCTGACAGTGACTGTCAGCCTTGGTCAGAAGTTCACGGTAGGTCGCCCAGACCGGGGGATCCCCTGGTGTGGCTGCGGCATAGGAGTCGCTGCGATCAACCCCCATCGTCTTCACCTCATCGATCTGCACCGTCGCCAGCACCGCCTCAAACACATGAGCAACGGTCGGCAGCCCTGGTGAGAGTTGCAGCGACACCAGTTCCGCCCGCGGTCCGCGTTTGGTGGCGGCGGGATAGTTGCCGTCGGCAATCAGCACCAGCGAATGATGACCGGCCGTGGCCAGAATTCGCAGAATCTCAGGATGGAGCAGAGGAGTGTTGAGCATGAGATGTTCTCGGGTGCGACAAAGGGTTTTTTTTGCTTATCCTGCCGCCAGTTTTTTCAGCGACGCAATCGTCTGACGGGCGGCCTCGTCGGCTGAGGGCAGCGGAAAAACCTCGGCAGCGAGGGAACCCTCGTAACCGCTGGTTTGGAGGGCAGCGTAGGCCGCCCGGGCATCAGTGTGCCCCAGGCCCATTGCCCGGCGGTTGGAGTCGGCCCAGTGGACATGGCCGATCAGATTTCCCGGCAGGCTACCGACCTCACGGAGTGTCTCGGCAGGGGCGGCCTCTTCAATGTTCATGTGAAAGAGATCGCAGAGCAGTTTCACGCCAGCTTCAGCTAGGCCCCGCGATTGCAGAAACTCGGCGGCCGCCCGCTGGTCGTTGAGCAGATTGGTCTCGTACCGGTTCAGCGGCTCATAGAGCAGCGATTGGCCATGGCGGCCTGCCCGGGTGGCGAGCACGGCCAAGCTGTCGGCTAGGCGGTCGAGGGCGGCAGGCCGGCTGGCGGCGTTGACCGCCTGGCCCTGCATTGAACCAATGATTGCCGGGGCCCCAAACTCGGCCGCGACGTCGATGATCTCACCAATGAACCGTACCGCCTGCTGCCGGAGGCCATCATCGGTAGCCACCAGCGACAGCCGCTGCCGAACCCAGCCGGCACCGGTTCCGACAGCAGCGAGTTGCAGCGATTCACTCACCAGCAGCTTGCGGAGTTCATCTGCAGGAAATGAATGGGCGTCAGCCGGGAAGATCTCAACGGCGTCGAATCCGGCGGCCGAAGCTGCCCGACAGCCGGCGGCCAGTCCTTCGTGGAAGACAAACGGCCCGCCAGAGGCTTCGGGTACAAGGCAAATGGTGATGGCCGAACGCATAGCAGTGGTTTATTTGGGGAAAGGCGTGAGATGAATCAGCCAAGGAACAGTGGCTTGAGGTGCCGCTCGAACAGATTATCGGTGACCTGTTTTGCCACGATCACCCGGTGTTCAGCCAGCAGGTTTGTGTAGCGTGCACCCTCGCCGGCAGCCACCTTGAAGGCGATGTGTAGCAACTGCCGGACGTTGGCGTTGAACCGCGGATCGGCCGGAATGTGCCTGATGGTTGCCGCGGTATCGGGCCCGGAGAGCTGGCTGAACGCCGCGATAGCTGGCAGGCCTGTCGGATCGATGTCAATGACGGTCGCATAGGGACCGCAGAGCTGTTCGCGATGCTCGAGTGCATAGGCATAGACGTCACGGACCAGTTGCAGCCCATCGCCCCCGGCTTCCGCCAGCCCAATGAGCTCCTCCAGCCAGGTTGTACCGGCGGTCTTCAGATGCAGCCCGGCTCCGGTCGCGGCGAGAATGCGGCGAATCACGGGATAGAGCGAGAACTTATCGCTGCCGGAGTGGACCGAAAGCTTGAGGGTGTCGGGCAGACCGTACTGCGACGCTGCAAAGGCGCAGACTGCAACGTCGTCCGAAAACTCCTGTTCGAACTTGGCGAGGTCCCCGACATAGTCTACGCCCTTGTTGAAGCGGCCGGTGAACTTCGGGGCAATTGTCTGCAGTGGAATGTTTTCCTCGGCCAGTAACGCCAGAATGACAAGCAGTTCGGGTGGCGTCTGCGGGTCGTCGGTTTCGTCCATGCTAACCTCGATAACAACCGCATCCCCTTTGGCGGCGACAATGTGCCGGTAGATGGCACCGGCCTCCTGGCAGGCCCGCAGGTACTTCGCCGCAATCTTCGCCGTCGCCTCCTCTGATAGCCGGATCACCTTGGTGATGCCGGGAATCGACAGCGGCTTGCCGAGTTCAGGATGGCGATCAACAAACGCCTTCACCTGATCAGCGGACGCGGACTGCCCGATGCTGTCGGCGACGTCGATGGTGGATAAAGCTGTGCTCGCGATGCGACTTGTTCCAGACCGGGGCGGCCACTACCCCGGCGTCGGCAAGCTGCTCAAAAGCAGCCAATTGGGCCTCAGCCTCTCGGGCAAATCGGTCACCGACACCAAAGGAGAAGCGAGGAAGTGCGAGCATAACTGGGAGCTTAGGGGAGAGAGGGGGGCTGTCTGCAGCCGTGCATGACCAATACGCCAGCATCCGAAAAAAACAATTAACCTTCACTTTATCGCGATGCGCGGAATCACAAAATGATGATTCTTGACCCCAGGATAGCTATTCTTGACCTCATGAAAAACGGTCAGAAATCATCGAGACAACGAAAAGATCGGCTGCCGGCATTTGTCTCACGCCAGGTGAATCGGTCGCAGCGGTATTTTCTTGATCTGTCCCCGAGTCGTCGGCAGCCGCTGGCGGTCGCCTGTGGCGGCTATGAGGAGGTGCGTGGTGACTACGTCATTGCCCGTGACGATTTCCCTTATTACTGCATTGAGTTTGTCACCGCGGGGCAGGGGCGTCTTTGGTTAGGTGATGCTGCAACTGCTCCAGTGGCCGAGCAGGCTTTGTCGCTGACAGCAGGCACGCTCTTCACGTACGGGCCTGGGGTTGCCCATCGCATTGAAACCGAACGTCGCAGCCGGCTGCGAAAACATTACGTCGACTTTGCCGGCCGCAGGGCAGCCACCCAACTGCAGGCAGTGGGCCTCACCGCCGGCAGTTGGCTACGGGTGAGCCATGCGGAGGAAGTCGCTGAAATTTTTGACCTGATGCTCCGCTGCGGCCTGCCACAGTCAGCCCACAGCGACGGCCTCTGCAGTCAGTTGCTCGGGGTCTTACTGGCCAAGGTGCGACAGCGGCGGTTGCCTGAGGCGGCGGACGACCCGCGGGCGTTGGCCACCTACGAGCAGCTCCGTGAGCTCTTAAGCAGCCGGTGCGTTGAGTGGCAGTCGGTGGAGGCCGCCTCTGCTGCCTGTGGCATATCACCCGCGTATGCCTGCCGGTTGTTTGCTCGCTTTGGCGAGCACAGCCCTTATCAATATCTGGTCCGGCAGCGAATGAGCCTGGCAGCTGAATGGCTCGGCAGTGAACAACTGCTGGTCAAAGATGTCGCTGCGCGACTGGGCTATCCCGACCAGTATCAGTTCTCCCGCAGTTTTAAGCGGGTCTTTGGCGTTTCTCCCGCCGCGTTCCGGCGGGGACAATCTCTTGGCACTCGATAGCCGGGCATCCCCGCGAGAGCCACCTCAGTCGGCCATCGCCTCACGGAGATAGGCCGCCGGCTCAAAGTCTTCGATCACCACGGTGGTTGCACCATCCCGCACCATTCGCGCCTGCCGGACGTGAATCTCCGGTGTCTTGGTTGGTGAAAACAGAATGTCATCGTGGGTCGCGTTGAGCTTGTGCTTGAACAACTTTGGCGTCAGGTGGCCACCCAGGTGATCACTGCGGCCAGTCGCCACATGCAGGGTGCCGAGCACCTTTTCGTCCTGGATGTCACGGCCAGAGACCGGGAGGTCTTGTGTACCGAAGCCGAGTTCTCCCAGCTCACCGGTGACCGGGTCGGCAGCGAGCTTATCGTTGTAGGCAGCAATCAGTTCCGCGTCACCCGACACCAGCGTCGCGCGGTGGATTCGGCCCTCGGCCACGTCCATGACGGCCAGTGTGCCGTCGTCGAAACGCATGGGAAACTGCCCCTCGGCCCCGGTCGGTACGAAATAGACTTCACCGGCAGGCAGGTTCGCAATATCGGGATCACGCCCGATACAGAGGCCGTGGCTCTTCTGTGCCTCTTGCCCTCCGCAGAGCAGCTTGAGTTCCAGCTTCTGGTCACCAAGTTCGAAATCAATTTCAAAGGCGTCCGCCTTGGTCAGTGCAAGCCGCAGTTTTTCAGCTTCTGCACTCACTTCGCGATAATCAACGGCAAGGCCGGTCGCCAGAATAATGTC
>RFVE01000110.1 GCA_009922585.1 Planctomycetia bacterium | reverse complement strand
TTTGGTGCCCTGGTTGGCTTCGGCCTGATCTTCATGCAACTGGGAGAGGTTTTCGGCTGGTCGATCGGGGTGACCGGCATCCTGACCCTGCTGGTCACCATCGGCTTTGCGGCCTACACCAGAAGCGTCGGGCGAGGCATTCTTGCCTTCCTCATCATCATCATGATGCCTCTGGCGACAACTGAAATCGGTACCGATGGCTGGATCAGCGGGCTGATGGAGGAACCGATGAAAGAGGCCGGCTTCAACGCCGGTTGGGTGCTTATCTACACCTCGGCAATCATGATGGTCCTCAGGTTCTTTGCCGGCCCAATCGTCCACAAGCTCTCGCCAATCGGACTGCTGATCCTCAGTTCCGTGCTCGCAGTTGCCGGCCTGCTCGCCCTCTCGCAGACTGGCAGTTCTGGCTTGGGGATCATCTTTGCCGCGGCAACCCTCTACGGTTTTGGCAAAACCTTCTTCTGGCCAACAATGCTCGGTATCACCGCAGAGCAGTGCCCCAAGGGGGGTGCCCTCACCCTCAATGCAATTTCGGGTATCGGCATGATCGCAGTGGGCGTTCTGGGGTTCCCCTACATCGGCTTTCTGCAGGAGCGGACGGCAAGCACCGAGTTGGCTGCCTCCTCGCAGGATATTGCCGCCCAGGTTCTTGTTGAGAAAAACTATCTTGGCCTGCCTTATAAGGCGATCGACCCCGAGAAGACGGGGAGCCTTCAGGATGAGGGTGCAGTTGAGGCTTTGGCCACTGCCAACAAGGCTGGCCAGTTCGACGCCCTCGCCAAGATGGCGGCTTTTCCGGGCTTCATGCTGATCTGCTATCTCATTCTGGGAGGATACTTTCAGAGTCGCGGTGGATACACGGCGGTGCATCTTGGTGCTGAAGAAGACCGTACCCATCCAGCCCATCAGGAAGCGGGAGGCGTTGACCATGACGTCTCAGCTGACGAAACAATTGCCGACGGCGCAGCAGGGCCGACCGCCTGACCGACACGCCCCGAACCGGTACCGCCACGGAAAGGCTCCCATGATGGATTGTGGAACTACTCAGCTTCCACTGGCTCCCGGCGGCCACAACTGAATTCCCTGCGGATGCCGGCAGGCTCGAATGCCCCCAGGGAGGCTGGCGGCAGTGACCGCGTTGCCAGTCACAGCCTCGGGGCCAGTGATCATCAGGGTCAACTGCCCGAGATGCCGTCCTGAGAGATCTCGCCGTGGCCAGCCTTCCTGCTTCCAGAGGCTGATAAAAAGATCTGCCAGCAGTTGACGGTCACCTCCAGCGAGCTCTGTGACTCGGCCATGCAGCAGCAGTGACCCGTCCAACTGCCGCTCAACGGCCCGCTCAATCAGATGCTCAATAGTCACCGCACGATCGGCCGTCAGGGTTGCTGCCTGCTCACCGAGTCTGACGATTGCCTCGGTTGCTCCTGGATAGGGCCCCTGCTCTGCCTCGGCCAGTAACCGATGCCGGAGGATATTCCTGGCAAACCGTAGGTCATCATTTGATTCGTCCTGCACCCAAGAGGTTCCAGTAACACGCAGGTATTCCTCGACCTGCCGCCGCCGCAGGCCGAGCATCGGCCGAACCAGACTGACCCCCTCCGCAAGCTGCCGGTTCCGTTGCATACCGGCAAGACCGGCGATGCCCGTCCCCCGCAAGATACGATGCAGAATCGTTTCAGCCTGATCGTCGAGCGTGTGCCCGGTTGCTACATGCCTGGCACCATGCGCATATGCAAGTCTCGAGAAAAAACTGTACCTCAGCTCTCTTGCTGCCGCCTCAAGGCCAACACCGACGGCTTCGCCCGAATCAATCACCGGGCAATGCTGCCAGTGACAGACAAGCTGGAGCCGCTCAGCCTGGGCAATGACAAAACGACGGTCCCGCTCGGCAGTGTCACGAAGGTCGTACTCGACGTGGGCAACGATTACCCGCTGCCGGGCTGCCGATGGCGCAATCGACGCGACTGCCCGCAACAGCGCCATGCTGTCGGCACCTCCCGAGACCGCCAAGATCATCGGCTGTTGCCAGTCCCAACTGGCCGGTAGCCCGGCAGCAACGGATGCCTCAAATACCGCGGGCAAAGGTGTTATTTCTTTCTCGCTGCCGCCCACCTTATTACCACTCCGGGAGCCAATCGACCGAACCCAGGCAGACTCGCCAGGCCTGCCGCATCCCCCCAGCCTACCAGCCGACCTTGAGCCAAAGTGGCCAACGTCGACTTTATCCTCCAATTGAGCCATCGCTGAGCAGCTCTGAAATGCGATTGAGGCAGACTGCTCGTCTCGATAGCCTCTCGTTCTCTCGCAGCATCATGGCAACGCGTCTCGAGGTAATTTCATGCGGAATCTCAGAGCATATTTTTCCGGCTGGCGATATGGACTGCTGTTCGGCCTTTGCTGCCTGCTGATCACGTCAAACGGCTGTTCCACGCTCCTGACGGTTGCCTATCTGATCCGTCCCGAGGATGTGCCGGCGGAGTACAAAGGATTGCGAGGCAAGCATGTGGCAGTGGTCTGCCGGCCAGTCGTTGAACTGGAGTTCACGGACGCCGGCACCGCCCGGGATCTTGCCCAGCGGGTTGGGGCTAACATCCGTGACAACGTCCGAGGAACAAAGGTCATTAGTCAGCAGGAGGTCTCCCGCTGGCTCGATGAGAATGCCTGGGTTGACTACCCAACACTTGGCAAGGCAGTCGATGCTGATCTCGTCGTGGGCATTGACCTTGATCATTTCTCACTCCATGAGGGCTCTACGCTCTACCGCGGCCGGACAACTGCCCACCTAAGAGTCTTTGATGTCGCCGATGGAATGGTTGTATTTGAAAAGCAGTTGGAGGACTTCACCTTTCCTGCAGACAGCGCCATTCCCACCGCCGACCAGTCCGAGCAGCAGTTTCGCGGACTGTTTCTTCGCATCCTCTCAGGCAGGCTTTCACGCCCCTTCCACGCCTATGAAAGCCGTGCGTACTTCGCTGAAGAGAATCTGATTTACTAGCTTCACGGAAAACGCCGACATCCTGTCGGCTTTTCCTTGGGGCGGATGAATGCGAAGCCAAGGTTCCCAATCATCCGCTGGTGCTCATTGGCGGCATCCTGCCGCCGGGTGGAAGCGGCGAGGTTGCGCGCGACGCCAAACGCGTTATCGATCCGGTCGCTGCCGCTGCCGGCTTCCCCCAACACGATACGGTTGACCAGCGAAGGGGCGACAGTGCCCACGAGCGGGCTCTGGATGCAAGCGAAGCCAGGATGGCGAAGCGCAGCGGACAGGCAGTGAGCGGAGGCCACGATGGCCGACGCGAACGTCTAGCGAGTGGACACTGGCACCCCCGAGCGGCCGGTCCTGAGGCCTTACTAGAGAGGCTAAATCAACTGGCTGCCGAGCGTTTGCACATGAGCCGACACTATTGCTCAGATCCGTTTGAGGTTTCGCTTGGGCTTCGGAGGCCCGAGCATTCGCCGCTGGTCGTCCCGCGGCATGGGAGGATTATTATTGTTGTTCGCCGCAGGCCGGGGTGGTGGAGGGTCATTTATGCCCGTATGGATCTCATCCCAGCGATAACCGAGCGGGGCCTGCAACTCTTTTTCGGCTATGAACGCCCAAGGAGTTCCCGGATGCTCATGCACCACTCGCTGCAAAATGGAACGCGCCTGTTCGGCCAGCCTTTCAGTCTGCGAACCAACCCGGACTTCGCTGGAGGGCCGCAACACCCAGGTGTCGCTCTTAGGGTTCTGAAACTGCATGCCGGCTTTTGCCTGTGCCAGCATCAGATTGTAAGCATCGGTCCGCACCTTAAGCGCGAGGACACGCCCAATGCCCAGGTCATAACCGGCCCGCCACCGTTTTTCTTCAATGGCGTCCCGGTCCTTCAGACCACTGAGCAGCACTCGATGAATAGCGTCGATTCTGGGCTGTAACACGGCGGCCGTCCGTTGGGCCAACGTCAGCAGGTTTGCCAGCTCACCCTCGCTCTTCCTGGGAAAGACCGTCTCCGGAGACTCCATCGGTGAAAGATTGGTGGCCGTGGCCGCCTCCACCAACGCCTGCTTGGCGCGATTGGCATTGAGTTTCTGCTTCAGCTTTGTAGCTGAAACATAATCAGGCTGATAATCCCGCATGGCCTCTGGATCAAAGAAGTACCGAATGCGAGAGCTCATCGCTGCCGTCATCCGATCATTCACGCGACCAGTGGCGTCACGATTGGCGTGCACTGCGATGTAGATGCCGCCGGTCTGATAGCAGAGCTTCGACAGGCTGAATGGCCCAAAACCTGAGTCAATGGCTTCGTCAGCAACGGCAGTGCTGCCGATCCGGACTGACTCGGGAAACAGCGTTTCCGGCCCCTGCTCAACCACCGCCCACTCCTCAGCTGAGGCGTACGACGGATCAAACTCGACATACTTCATCTCGATGAATCGACGTCCGAAGGGTGCTGGCACCCCAACCACGTAGACGGGAGTATCCAGTCTTCGGCAACGGGCCGCCACCCGATCAGCCATGAGTTGGTCATCGCCAACCTCGTCGGTGAAGACGATGACCATGCTGTTGCGGCGGCCGGCCCCCGGATTTGAATTGAGCCGCTCCGCCGCGGCTTGAATAGCGGTAAAGGTCTGCTCAAGCCCGCTATTGTCGACTTCGATACCACGGATAGCCGCTATCACATCAGCCGAGAGGGCCGTGGGGCGGTCGGTTATGAATTTGAAACGCTGGCCATAGGCGAGCACCATGTTGGTGAGGCCGGTCGGAAGCCCACCCTGCTCATCCACCTGTAGCTCACGAAACACCCGATCAAGCCTCGCAGCAATCTCCTGCCGCTGTCCAGCGAGGCTGACGGACTGGTCGAAAACCCAACAGACACAGGTTGGCCCATCTTCCAGTGATCGAGCGATGTCGAGACTGAGCCGATCGACAGCACCCGCAGCTCCGGTGGCAGCCACGCCGACATTGACACCTGCCACCATCTCAATCAGCTGTTCAACCTGATTCGGCCCCATCGCCTCAAAGCTGACTGGCTCAACCCTTACCTTTGTCTCCAGCATCGTGTCGGCCCGCAGGGGAACCACCGAAAGCTCGGCCAGCGCAGGCGAGACCGCCTCAGCAATACTTGCCCCCGCTTCACTCAGGGCACCGATGTCCTCGAATTCTTCTTCGGAAACTGCCAGCTCTTCTGGCTCAATCACGAGCTCGGGCTCCGGCTCTTCGGGTTCCTGCTCAAGCATGATGACCGGAACCGGCATCGGTGGCGGATCGATGGCGACTGCTGCTAAGCCGACAAGTACAAATAGATGCAGCGAAAAACTCACCAACCAGCCGGGCACACGGCCACGGCGGCCACTTGTTCGCATGGCAGCTGAAGCTGGCGTCTGAGCAACGGGTACGACTAGAGGAAACACCTGCTCTGGCACACCACCGCCAGCAGGTAAATTTGTATCAGGAACCGGTGGTGGAACAGGGCTCTCGTTCATTGGTGTTCGATGAGCTTCGTTTTGCTGCTCTGCCATGTGCCCCTCCTGCTCGAGGGTGTTGTTGCGTCGCACCCACCCACCGGCATCACTTTTCACCACGTCTTTCCCATATAAAAGTATACTCATCAAATCCGTACGGGGCTTCCCCTGCCTGGCAGCCCCGCCAGTCGCCGCTCCTGCCATTAGTCGAGGAAACGAGTGCTGCATTTCTTCATCGCCCCCACAATTACTCGCAGCCAATGTGCCGGCCTGCTACTCTCAATGGCAATTAGCTCAATCACCATGGGGGCTGATGGAACCATTGAAACTGCTGCTCTTGAGACCTCAGACGGGGAGGGCATCAGCCTGACCTTCTACCCGCCGGCAGACGATAACGCGGCCACCGTGCTCCTTGTCCACGACATTGGTGGCTCGCACGCCTCTGTCCGAGAGTTGGCCGCCAGTCTCCAGCAGGCAGGCTGTGCTGTCGCGGTACCTACCCTGCGAGGAAGTGGTGCGGGGGCTGGGAATCGGAGTGGCCCACCCCTCCAGCGCAATGAGCTGTTGATGATCGCAGGGACGGGCGGCGGGAAGATCCGTAGCCAGGCCAGCATTCGCGGTGATCTCGAAACAGTCCGAAACTGGCTTCAGGCCAAAGCCCGTGATGGCGAGGTCGACCTGGAACGATTCTGCGTGATTGGCTCGGGGCTGGGGGGCACACTTGCTGCCCTCTGGACGGCTGCCGACTGGGGCTGGCAGCCAAATACCCGTGGCCCTCAGGGGCAGGACGTCGATGGCCTTGTGCTGATCAGTCCAGTCTGGGCGGATAAGGGCATTTCGATCAACGCAGCCTTGGCCGCAAGATCGATTGTCGACCGGCGACCCGTCAAACCGATTTTAGAAAGCTTACCCGTAATGATTATCGCGGGTGAGGATGATTCCCAGGCCGACCGGCTCTTCAAGACACTGAAGCAGGCACGACCTTCGAGCTGGTTTCAGCAGCAGCCGGATGGCACCAAGACCGAGTCACCTCCAGGCAGGAAGGATGACACGGGACCGGTCATATTCGTCCAGATTAGGTCACCTTTGCAGGCTGACAAGCTGGCTACTCTCCAGTCAGGGAAGCTCAGGCCCGACCAGTTCTGCAGCTGGTTCATCGGCGAACTTGGGAAAAAGAAAAGCAAGTGAGCCTCAGCAGGCTAGCACGAAACACCGCATGGGCTATGGCAACCGCAGTTCCATGCCTGGCACCAATAGCTCTGGGCTCCGCAGCCGGTCACTGTTTGCTGCAAACAAAGTGGCAGCCATCTGCGGATCACCGTAGACACGCTGGGCAATCGACTCAAGCGTTTCGCCCGCAGTGACTCGGAGGGTTCCCCGTCCCACGAGAGTCGCTGGCTGAACGGACGCCATAGCAGAGGCTGTTGGGGTTTTTCCTAGCCATGGCCTGACCGCCTGATCAGACTGATGGGAAACCGTCGCCACTCCCGGCTGGCCACCTCCACTCACACCGCCTGCCAGCACCACTTGTTGCTGCCGGTGCTGTGGTTCAATCTGCTGGGTCCGGCCAGCAAAAGCACGATCGCCCTGAAACACCTGCCAGGCAGGTGGCACCTTCAGCGGCATACCGATTGGCAGCAAATCAGGGCTTTCCAACCGATCTGCATTCGCCTGCCAAAGCACTGAGGCTCCCCTGGGATGCCCGTACAACCTTGTCGCAATCGCGGTCAGATCGTCTCCATCCTGCACCCGATAGACATCGGGAACCGCCACCTCATCTGGCCGGTAAACAACAGCCGGAAACGGTTGCAACCCATGGTTCAGACGGGCAGGTGCTGGTGCTGCCGGATCGAGAAGCGGCGGGGGTGGCATCTGCACGGTCGATCGATAGGCACTGTGCAACCCTGGTGGTGGCCCTGCCTGCTGAACCGGAGGCAAAGGCTGAAGGGGCACCATCGACGTCGCCTCAGAAGGTGGGAGGAACTCTCGATGCAGGGGCTTGTCCGTCTGCCTGGACGGGGCATGACCTGTGGTACCAGGTACCGCAAAGACTCCTGCCGACTGGCAAACCGCTGTCTGCCGTGGCGTCCCAGGCTGCAATGGAGCGTCAGTGGACTGCCGGGCCGAATCTATTACGGCGGACAGAAACGGAGCTGCCAAGAGCCCACCAGCGGCCACCATCGTCAGTCCCAAGGCAAAGCGGACGACTTGCAGAACATTTGACATGGACAGCACCAAAGAGGAGGCGAACTCTCAGCAGGTGGAACGAAAAAACATCCGGTCAACCTGTCGGCCAAGGAGGACCCACAGCCTCTCAACTATGCGCTACGCTCTGACGCGGGCTACTTAACATCAAGAATTTTCTGTCAGCCTGTCACCAGCCGATCGAACGGAAAGGTCAGCCTGACCCGCATCCTCATGAGTAACGCAGTCGTGCGGAGATTATCTATTTCCGCCGAATATAAAAAAGGATCTGCCACCGAATGGTGCAGCGATGACCGGCTAGCACCCTTCGGGGTTCTTCAGCGGTCCCAAACCGAAAGAGCCATGAGGTCTATTTAAGAGCAGACTAGGCTGGTTGGTTGGCTGGCCGGGCTACCGGGACCGCCACCGCCCCCAGGCGGCCCTGCAGCCACAGGACAATCGGAGCGGCAATGTAGATCGTGCTGTAGGTACCACTGATAATCCC
>RFVE01000109.1 GCA_009922585.1 Planctomycetia bacterium | reverse complement strand
CCTCCGCCCGCTGGTACTCATTGGCGACATCCTGTCGCCGGGTGGCAGTGAGTGTTTGCTGAGAGGGTTAGCCCGCAACGTGCTGCTGGTGCCGTCGCTGCCGGTTTTTCTTGTTGTCTCGAGCAGACCCGGACACCGGGAAGCCCGAGGCGCGAGCCGAGGGAATGTGTTTCTGGGTTCGAAAAACGCGGTTTCCCTCAGCTTGCGCTTCGGGCTTCGCAGCACGGGGCTTTCCTGTCGGTAGCCGTGAAGTCCCGCTGCCAAACCGTCCGCTGTTGTGGACCTGCGCGGTGAACGAGCGAGGGGGTGCCCGTGCCCTCGAGCGAGCTCCGGAAGCAAGCGAAGCCCGGAGGGCGAAGCGCAGCGAACGGGCAGTGAACGGCGGCCAAGGAAGGCCGACGTGAACGTCGAGCGAGAGGGCATGGGTACCCGCGAGCGGATGGCTTCTTTGAAACGCTGTTCGCGTGCATTCGCGTCGAACAGCAACGATCAGGCGACCGTCAGCGTCCGATCGGACCGGTGCGAAAGCCGCCGTTGATGTTGAGTACCTGCCCGGTCACGAAGCTTGCTTGCGGCGAGACCAGCCAATGGACTGCCGCAGCAATGTCCTCAGGTTCACCCCAGCGGCCGACGAGGCTTTCGCCGATGGCCCGCTCTTGCCACTCACGGCTGGCCTGATGTCCCCAGGCTGTTTTGATCCAGCCAGGGGCCACACAGTTGACGCGGACGGTCGGTGCCAATGACTTGGCGAGGCTTTTGGTGAAGGCCATCACCGCTCCTTTGACCGTCGCGAACAGTTCGCCACTGTCTCCGGCCATGCCCAGGTCTGCCTGATCCCAGCCGATCGTCACAATTGACCCACCGCGGGCTGAGAGCTGCTGGCCAAAGGCCCTGCCTAGCAGGAGTGTGGAGCGAATGTCGATGTCGTAAAGAAGCTGGAGCTTCTCTTGAAAGGTGAGCCCTGCGCCGGCACCAGTGAGCGTGTCGGCGCCCGCCACCAGACAGACTGCGTCAAGCGTTGGGCACTCACGCGCAACGGCTTCGACGAGCTGTTGGCAGCCCTCGGGGCTTGCCACATCGGCCAAAAAGGTGCCAGCGACTGAGCCCCGGGGCAGGCCGCCGATCTCAGCTACCAACTCATTCGCCGCGTTGGCACGACGGCCGTGGATGGCAACGGCGGCCCCGGCCGCCGCCAGTTCCTGCGCGACTGCCCGACCGATGCCGCTGGTGCTGCCGGTGACCAAAATCGTCTTTCCAGCAAGATTACCCATCAATCACTCGTCGCTTCCTGCTGATGGGGTGGACTCGGTCTTGTCCACTGGACGGTTCACCGACAGTTCGTAACAGGCGGCCTCCTCTGCATTCCGAACCAGCAGCAGGCTGCCCGCGAGGCAGAGATTGTTCCAGGTCTGGCCCTCAATGGCATCCAGCCGGCCCAGCTCAGTCGGTCGCTCGGGCGTTGCCGGCACTGCCACCACCTCGCCCGACTCGGCCTGGACAAGCAGTGTTTCCCCAACCAGCAGCACCTGCCCCTGGCCATAACGGCCCCGTTTCCAGGCTCGCTTGCCATCGGTCAGTCGCACACATTCCAAGATCCCATCAGAGAGGCCATAGGCATGCCCAGCACGGATGGCAACGTTGGTGAACTTGGTCTTGAGCAGATTTGACTGCTGCCAGACCGGCTCGATCAGCCAGCCGGTCTCGCTGTGGTTGATCGCAAAGACTGCAGCACCGACCCCATAGCCTTTGGAAATGAACACGCGGTCGCCGTCGAGGAGGTGTGGCTGGGAACAACTGGCGTCTGAATTGGAGTGGCCCGGCCAGGGGAACTGCCAAACCGCTTTTCCGGTGGCGGGTTCATAGGCAGCAACGTGCGCCTCGTTGACAGTCAGCACGAACTCCCGGCCGGCCATGCTGACCAGTTGGGGTGTGGAGTAGGCGATCTGTTCGGTGCCAGCCAGCCAGACCCGCTCACCGGTTGAGCGGTCATAGGCAGCCAATGAAACGAAAGCGGCAGTCGTGGGGTCGGTCGCAGCCGTGCCATCAGCAGCGGTAGCGGCTCCCTGCCGCGGTCCACCCGCCGGCACGATCACCAGGCTGTCGGTCACCAGCGGGGAGCCTGACCGTCCCCAGGCGACGGCGGCGGCATGCACGGCCCGGTCAATACCAAGATCGGTCAGCACGTCTTTTCGCCAGCGGACGGTGCCGGTGGACCCGTCGATGGCATGCAGCCAGCCGGTTGCCCCGGTGGCATAGACCACTCCCTCACGAATGGTCGGAGTCGATCGGGGGCCTACTCCGCCCAGTACCGTTTCATGCCTTGTCGGCACGGCCACCATCCATTCGGGTTCGCCGGTCTGCAGGGAATAGCAAGTGATAGCTTCGTCATCCCCCCGCTGTTCCAGCGTGACAGCATGATCTCCGAAGGTCGCGAAGCCACTCCAGCCGGCCCCAATCGGCCGCCGCCAGACCAGCCGTGGTGGATTGGTCTGCCAATCGGAGCGGATCGCCACGTCGGGCAGGCTCGCGTTCCCGTTCGGGCCAAGAAACCGTGGAAAGTCGCCAGGCGTGGCCACCCAGGTGCCGCCTGCTTGTGAGGTTGCCTGGGCAACCGCTGCCGCTGACGGCAGCATGGTGTCGCGACTGGCCTGCCAGCGAAAGGCAAACTCGGGGACCAGGTCGCCGCTCACTCTTTCGATCCGCAGCAGGGCGACGGCAATCAGAACCGCCGCCGCGAGTCCGCTGGCCACTCCTTTCTTCAAGCGGGGCGAGTGATCGCTCTCCCGCAGAAACCAGATCAGCAGGCTGACCAGCCCTGAGAAGGCCAGGATCAGCGTGATGATGTTGCAAACCGCCTGATCAACGACTTGACCGGCAATCAACTCAAGCCAGCCGTGCCGCACCAACGCCGTTGCAGCGGTGAGCGATGCCAGCGTGATCCAGACTCGAACTGGCGGGAAGAGCCGACAAGCCGGCTGTGTGGCCCCTTCAGGGGCGGGGGGTTGAGGGGACATTGGCCGGTGATTGAAGGAGTGCGGAAACGAGTGCAGGCAAAGGGACCGCCGACGCTACGTGTTCTACCGGGGGTATCGGGAAGCGGGCAACAGCGGGAATCTTTGGCATAACCGGATCATCCCGCCCGCCGTCAATTGCGGCGCCAGCTAGGCTACACTTAAGGCGTAAGGGAACGGCCCTGAAACCGGTCTCCTGCTCGCTCTCCTAAAACGTTCACCCAAACGCCTGTGATTGAACCGACGCCAACCATGCCCGAGCCTCCCGTGAACCGCCGGAAAGACGCCGGGCCTTCGACACTGGCGGTCCATGCCGGCGAAGACCGTGTCAAGCCTGGCTTTGCGATCACCGACCCGATCTTCGCGGCCTCGACCTACACCTTCGCCAACACACAGGCGATCGTCGATTTCCTGGAGGGGGGGCAGGTTCGGGAAGAGTACGGCCGGTACGGCAATCCTGGTGAGAAGGTGGTCGAAGACAAACTCGCCGCCCTCGATGCCGGTGAGGCCAGCGTGTTGTTTGCCAGCGGCATGGCCGCCTTCGTCGGATTATTGATGGCGCATGTTGACGCCGGTGATGAGATTCTGTTTTTCGACGAGTGCTATCACCGCAGCCGCGAGTTCTGCCGCAAGCACCTGACCCGGTTTGGAGTCGGCTTCCGCGAGGTGCGAACCTGCGACTACGAAGCGATGGAGGCGGCGATCACACCGCGGACAAAGTTCCTGATCAGCGAGTCACCCACCAACCCGCATCAGAGCGTTGTCGACATTGAACGCTTCGCCGAGATCGGCCGCCGCAACGGCGTGCTGACGCTGATCGATGCCACGCTCTGCACTCCCTATAATGTGCGGCCGCTCGAGGCGGGGGTCGACTTCGTGCTCCATTCGGCCACCAAGTATCTCGGCGGCCACAATGATCTGCTGGCCGGTGCCGTCACCGGTGCGGCAGACCTGCTCG
This sequence comes from Planctomycetia bacterium, assembly GCA_009922585.1. Taxonomy (GTDB): domain Bacteria; phylum Planctomycetota; class Planctomycetia; order Pirellulales; family UBA1268; genus UBA1268. The sequence goes on along the minus strand of RFVE01000109.1, from coordinate 4,189 downwards.
ACCCGGTCCGAAACCTCCGGGGCATCATGGGGGGCGTTAATTCACCCCACAACGCTTACCTGCTCGAGCGGGGCCTTAAGACCCTCGCCCTGCGGATGGAGCGGCACAACGCCAATGGGCAGGCTGTGGCCGAGTTCCTCGCCAGCCACCCCCGGGTCGACCGGGTGCTCTACCCGGGCCTGGCCGATCACCCTTTCCATGAAGTTGCCCGGCGGACGATGCGGGGCTTTGGCGGTCTCGTGACGTTTTTCATCAAGGATGCCGACTGGCGGCAGACGGCGGCGGTGATCGATGCGGTGCAGATTCCCAGAATCGGCCCCAGCCTCGGTGGTGTTGAGTCGCTGATCGAGCAGCCGATGGTGATGAGCTATTGGAACTACAGCCCGGACGAGCGGGCTGCCTTCCGGATTCCGGACAACATGGTGCGAATGGCCTGCGGCATTGAGGATGCCGACGACCTCATCGCCGACCTCGCCCAGGCCCTCGAGGCGGCGGAGTAGCCGATGGAGTTCCGCACCCGGGCGATCCATGTCGGCCAAGAGCCCGACCCGACCAGTGGAGCCGTAGTGCCGCCAGTGCATTTGGCCAGCACTTTTGTACTGCCGGCGGCCGAGGGGCCGGCCGACTATGACTACGCCCGCACCGGATCGCCCACTCGGCATGCCTTCGAGGCGGTGGCCGCCTCGCTTGACGGCGGGGCCCGGGCCCTCGCCTTCGCCTCCGGAATGGCGGCAACCCACTGCGTCAGCCTGCTGCTGAAGCCGGGGGATCATCTCGTCACTGGCACCGACATCTACGGCGGTAGCTGGCGGCTGTTTAACAACGTGCTCACCGAGCAGGGCGTGGCTATCACTGCGGTCGATACCAGTGATCTTGAGGCGGTGCGAGCCGCGATCAGGCCGGAAACCCGAATGCTCTGGATCGAGCCGATCGGTAACCCGCTGATGTCGGTCACCGACGTGGCTGGCTGTGTGGCCATTGCCCGAGCGGCGGGCGTGCTGCTGGTCGCCGACAACACGCTGGCCACGCCGGTACTCTGCCGGCCGTTGGAGCTCGGTGCCGACATCGTCATGCACTCGGCCACCAAATACATCGGCGGCCACAGTGACCTGCTCGGCGGCCTGCTGGTGGCCCGCGACGATGAGCTCGGTGACCGGTTGCACTGGCTGCAGAACGCCACCGGCGGTGTGATGGGGCCCCTGGAGTCGTTTCTCTGCTGCCGTGGCGTCAAGACGCTCGAGCTTCGCGTGCTTGCCCAGTCGGCCACGGCCGCCCGGCTGGCCACCTGGCTGCAGCAGCAGCCGCGGGTTTGTCGGGTTCACTACCCGGGGCTCAGTGATCAGCCCGGCCACGACCTTGCCCGCCAACAGTTTCACGGGGGCTTTGGCGGAATGGTCAGCTTTGAGATTGCCGGCGACGTCGCGGCTGCCCGCCGGGTGGTTGAGTCGACGAAAATTTTTCGCTTGGCTGTCAGTCTGGGAGCGGTCGAGTCGCTGATAGAACTGCCTGCAGTCATGTCCCATGGGGCCTACGCCCCCGAGGCCCGCCAGGCCGTCGGCATTACTGATGGGCTGATCCGGCTGTCAGTCGGCCTGGAGGCGGCGGTCGATTTGGAAGCTGATCTTGCCAGCGCCCTCGCGACGTTGGGCGACTGAGGGGATGGGAGGTCTGCGGCAGGCTGGTTGTGACTGCCGGTTGCAGCGATTTTTGCAAAAGTTCCGGCCGCAACGGTTCCGATACTTCTCCTGATTGCACCGGTGGCAACGACGGCGGACTGCCCGTCGCAAGCCGCCTAGCCAGGAGAGAACCATGCGTCAGAACCACCTCCGACTCACCACCGCCTGCTTGTTCGCCATCACGATGGCAACCGCAGCTGCCCAGGGAGAGCCCAGCGGCCCAGCCGACGGTAGTCTGCGGTGGACGCCCCATCGGGCGGCGGCCCGACCCCTCGATGCCGAGCTGAAGAAGCCTGAGGCGGCGACCGCGGCTCCGGCAGTTCCTCCGGAAACGATTGAAGAGCCCGCCCCGTCGGCTGGAGCCCGCCAGTCGCCCGTCAACGTTTCTCCCCAACAGATAGCGAGCCGCTCAGCACCGCCGCCCGCCTCGGTCAGCCTGCCTGATCAGATTCCAGCCTCTGCCGCCGCTCCACAGTTGCAGGCGGTAGCCGACAAGCCGGCAGCCGCCGCCCGCTCCGGCGAAGATTTCGCTCCTCTCCGCAAGCAGTTCGACCCTGGCAAGATGGTTGAAGGCATCGGCGACTGGATGGCCAACAGCCAGCCGACCGGAAAGTCCGGCTTGGCGTCGCGGTCGGCAGCAGACGGCCCGCTGGGGCTCGGCATGATGCGGACGCCACAGGGACAGAATGCCAGTCGGCCGATGCTCGCCCAGGAGCGGCCGGCTGATCTGCAGGCCGTCAGTCGGGCCCAAGCAGGCGGTGGCATGGCCCCACCCTTTAACCCGACGGCCGGCCGCCGATCGAATCGCCCTGAACGGCTGGCGATGGATATCGACAAGGTGCCCTCGGTGATGGCACGTCAGGCCGAGGCCGAGGCAGTACCGCCACCGGCAGCTTCAAAAAGTGCGGCAGCCGCAGGCCCCAAAGGGCCAAGCATGGCCGGCCCTGCAGACCCGATGATGATCGAGACCACTCCTGGCAGCATGAGTTACGGGTTCGATGAAGGGTATGGTGAGGGAAGCCCGATGGCCGACGAGATGTGGCTGGGCCGGTCCCCGGCCCAGCTGCACGTTGAGTCGTTCTATGACGACCCCTATGCATGCGAAGAGTGTGATGACCCGCTCCGCTGGCACTTTTGTCACGGTCAGATCTGTGGCTGGTTGCGGCAGTTTGGTCGACCGTACTACGGCTGGCGCTGGTACCGCGATCTGACCGCCAGCGTCGGAGTCACAGCCTTCGAGAATGAGGCCAACCTGGGCCTGTTCGGGAACTTTGGTTTCAACGAATACATCAACTGGTCAATGCCTGATGTGCTAGCGTCAAGGTCTCGCAATCAGACATTTGTCACCACCGGCTTCTTTACCCGGGCCTTTGAGGGACGGGGACTACAGGGTGGAGCGGTCTACGACTACCTCCATGACAGTTACTTCGACAACGTCGATCTCGCGCAGCTTCGAGCTGAGGTGAGCTATGTCTGGGGCTACCACGAACTCGGCTTCTGGGGAGCGTTTAACTCGCAGGAATCGACCGGGTTTCTCAAGTCCGTCAAGGAAGAATCAGCAAAGGCCCGTGCCAGTACGGTGCACGTCTACACAGGCTTCTACCGGGTGCAGTTCGGTGATGCGAATGAATGGAAACTCTGGGGTGGTGCCTCGGCCCAGGGGCAGGGCTACATTGGTTCAACATTGCGGGCGCCGATGTCGCGGTCACTGGGGCTGGAGGGCACCTTCGCCTATCTGATGCCGGGTCGGTCAGAAAACGTGCAGGTGACCAACCAGACGGGTACCTTCGACGCCACCTTTACCCCAATGGCGTGGAACCTCGGTATCAACCTTGTGTATTATCCTGCCGGGCGCTCGCGTCGGAGCCTCTCAAGCCCGTACCGGCCGCTGTTTGATGTGGCCGACAACGGCACGATGATGCAGGCGATAGCCGACCTGACACGGACGCCGTAGGCGGTCGAATATCCAAAATGCCGCAGCGAAAGGCCCCTGGTTCAGCCCCGGGGGCCTTTTCGTTATTCTGGAAGATGCATCCGAGACAACTACCACCGGCATCCGTTTCCACACAAGGGATCCGCTTTCCCCAATGACCGACTCAAAAGATCCGTGGGCCGATCTGGCCGAATCACTTGGTGCTGAACCGGCTCAGGAGTCACCGCCTCCCCGCGACCGGCGGCCAAGGCTGACTGGAACGACGTGGCCGGCAGCCTCGGCTTGCCGACTCCGCCGGAGCAGCCAGCCGCATCGCCGCCTCCACCGGCTGTCCCACCAGGCCAGCCCGTTGTCGCGCGTTCGCCCGAGCCGCCACCTGCAGCAGGTGGTTTTGGTGCAGGGCTGCTCGAGGAGCCGGCGGAAGAGCAGCGGCCACTGCGGACGGCTCGAGGAACATCGTCGACCGCGCGACCTCCACGCGAGCAGCAGCCTGCCGCTGAGGCTGAGACCGAAGCCACAGGACAAAGCTCGGATGAGTCTGGTTCAGATGGCGACGAACCTCGTCGCCGGCGCCGGCGAC
>RFVE01000108.1 GCA_009922585.1 Planctomycetia bacterium | reverse complement strand
CTGGACCGCCGGCAGCAGCAGCCCCACGAGCACGCCGATGATGGCGATGACGACGAGTAGCTCAATCAGCGTAAAACCGCGGGGCGATGTCCGCTCGGACGGGTGGGAATAACCGCTCATCGGAACCTCCGGCGTAGCGATGGTGAAAAAGCTGCAAAGGATGAGAAACAACTCATTAAGGAGTTCGCCTTAAGGAGTTCGGCGAGGCCGCCGATTTTCCCGATACTCATTACCATTGGCCCAAAAACCTACCCCAAACTATCATGACAGGGTAGAGGCCTGCTGGCTCAACGTCAACGACTTTTTATCGTAGTTTTTAGCATGCACGCTGCTGGCCCCTTGCAGGAGATGGGTTCGATCGGCAGAGCTACTCAGTCCCTTTCCTGCCACAGTTGACGATCCATTTCTTCCCTGATTCCACTGTCCAACCGCTGACCACCCCAGATTTGATGCCTGAGAAATAAGCCACAAGCCTCTGCGACATTATTGTCGACATAAACTTTAGCGGCAAGTTCGTTCGCAGCATCTGCGGAATGCCCGCAAGAGACGTAGAAACACCATGAGCCATCACCGCAGATACGCTCTTCCGTGCCTGTTGCTGGCGTTCGCCTTCGGCACAACCACAGCTGCCGCCGCCGAACCCTTCGAAGCCTTTCTGCAGACGCACTGCAGCCACTGCCATGGGCCAGATGCGACCGAGGGTGATCTGCGAATCGACCAGCTCTCGCGAGATTTTCCCGCCGGCCACGATTCCCATCGGTGGGCTGAAGTGGTTGAGCGGGTCAATTCAGGTGAGATGCCGCCGGCGTCCGAACTGCAGCCGACGCAGGCGGAGATTGCCTCATTTGTGTCCAGTCTCGACGCCCTGATTCAACAGGGGCGAGCAGCCCGGATGGCAGCCCGGCCTCCGGTGGCCCACTACCGGCTCAGCCGCAAGGAGTATCAAAACACGGTCTACGACCTTCTTGGGGTTCGCTACGACCCTGCCAAGCCTGGCGAGTTGAACGAAGACAGCCTTTGGCATGGCTATGAGCGGATTGGCTCAGAGCTGTCGCTGTCGCCATCCCATATCGACCGCTACTACCGGGCCGCCGGCATCGTGCTCGATCGGGCCTTTCCGGCCAGCACCGTCGAAGCAAAAAAAGTTCGCAAAACGGCAGTAGAGCTACGGTACGGCGATGGCAAACAGCAGCAGGCGATGCTCGACCGGCTAGGGATTCAACGGCCGCTGCGATACCTGCTCTTCCCCGGCATGTTCGGCCGCGAGGCGTTGTCGCCCTACTGGTTCGGCAAACCGAGTCGGGCTCAAAGTGGGCTCTACAAAATGCGGCTGCAGGCCAGCGGCGTCCGTCCACCGGGCGGTCAGCCGGCCCATCTCAGGATCGGACCGATCGAGTTTGATGTCACGGCTGCGGAAGATGATCCGCAAATCTATGAGGCCGAGGCTTTTTTGGAGATGCCGACGCATCTGGGCTTCAAGGTTGTCGCCACCGACGAGATCGACGGCCGCAGGGGTGGGGCCTTTCGCTACCAGCTTCAGGACAGGCCGGCCTACATTTTCACTCACAGCAGCGAGACGCTGCCCCTCAACCCGAACGCTCCGCAGATGTTCGATGGAGACGGCAATGGCATCTTCTCGACCGTGATTGTCGACTGGATCGAATGGGAAGGCCCGGTGGTTTCCGCTGCCGAAAAGGCACGGCGGGACGGGGTGCAGCCACCGGCAGATGCTCCTTTGGAAGTCGTCGCGGAGCATCTGCAGCGGTTTGCCGAGCGGGCCTGGCGGCGGCCGGTCACCCGGGACGAACTGCAGGATTATCTCGCTGCCTACCAGGCTCAGCGGGAGGCCGGGGCAACAACCGCCGAGGCGTATCGAACCCTGCTGGAGGGCGTGCTGACGTCGCGGCACTTCCTCTACCTCGTCGAGGGTGATCCGACGCCACGAGAGTTTCTCACGCCCTGGGAGCTCGCCTCGCGGCTCTCGTACTTCCTTTGGAGTTCGATGCCGGATGACGATCTGTTCGCCGCTGCGGGCAGCGGCCAACTCGAGGGGGCGGCGACTGGTGGGCAGGTCGACCGGATGCTCGCCGACAGCCGCAGCGACCGCTTTCTTGCTGACTTCACCCGGCAGTGGCTCCAGTTGCATCGAGTCGGCATGTTCCCTCCCGATAAAAACCTCTATCCCAGCTACGACACCTGGCTTGAGGCGAGCATGAGGTCAGAGCCGGTCGAGTTCTTTCGGGAACTCTTTCACCAAAACCTTCCGATCGATGCTTTCATTGAATCAGACTGGACCATGGCCAACGTCCGGTTGTGCAACTTCTATGGCCTGCCCGAGCCCAAGACCGACGGCTTCCACCGGGTCGCACTGAAGCCTGAACACCACCGCGGCGGCCTGCTGGCAATGGGGGCGGTGCTGGGCCTCACGTCAGATGGAACCCGTCACCGCCCGGTGCACCGCGGTGTCTGGGTCAGCGAGGTCATGTTCAATAAGACGCCCCCACCACCACCGGCCAATGTGCCGGCGATCGAACCCAACCCACCCGACGACCCCAAGGCGACACTCCGGGCCAAGCTTGAGGCCCACCGCAACAACGCCGCCTGTGCAGCCTGCCACGAAAAGATCGACCCCCTGGGCCTGGCTTGGGACAACTACGACGCCATCGGCCAATGGCGGACACGCGAACGCGTGGCCAAAGGCACCGGAGACAATCCGCCCGTCAATCCGGCCGGTGTCCTTCCTGACGGTCGGGCCTTTGAGAACCCCCGGCAGTTCAAACAGCTCTTGCTCGCAGACCGCGACACGATTGCTCACAGATTCATTGAACACCTCTGCACCTACGCCCTGCGGCGGGTGCTCACGATTGACGACCGTGACGATGTCGCAGCCATCGTGGCCGTGGCCAAGCAGAACGATTACCGGCTCAAGGACATTGTGCGGGCAGTGGCCGTGTCTGAGCTCATCCGCAGACGTTGACCGCGGTGTTTCGCCGCGGCCGCAACAGCCCCACCCGGGGTTCACACCAGGAGTCAAACCAAATGGCAAACATTCTTACCCAGTCGTGGCGGATCGACCGGCGGCATGCGCTGCGGGCCATGGGGGGCTGCATCGGCCTGCCGATGCTCGAGTGCATGCTGCCCGCGCGGGCCAGCGAGCAGGCGACGACGGTGATGCCCAAGCGGGCAGCCTTCATCTATCTGGCCAACGGCGTGCACTCACTGAACTATCAGATCACGCAGGCGGGCAAGGATTACCAGTTTTCCCGGTCGTTGCAGCCGCTGGAGAAGCACCGCAGCGTGATCACACCGATCAGTGGGCTCTATCATCCCGGGGCGCTTGGCCACCACCACAACTGCATCAAGACCTGGCTCACCGGCGGCCAGCTCGGGCCGACTGACCGTAACACGATTTCGGTCGACCAAAAGATTGCCGAGGTTACCGCGGAGCACACCCGCTATCCCTCGCTGGAGATCGCGATCACCCAAGACTCCCTCGCCTGGACCGTCGACGGCGTGCAGTTGCCGCCCCTACGGCGGTGCAGTGAGATTTTCGCCGCCCTGTTTGAGGAGCCGAAGGGGGGCAAGGCAGCCCAGCGGACGGTGCTGCGGCGGAAAGGCAGCGTCCTCGACGCCAATCTGGCCGAGGTCCAGCGGCTCAGCAGCAAGATGGGAGCTGCCGACAAGGGCCGCCTCGAGCAATACCTCACATCGGTCCGGGAGGCTGAAATTCGCACCTGGCGGGCCGATGCCTGGCTCGACACTCCGCTGCCAGAAATCTCTGCCACCGACCGCAGCCGGACCAACCGCGACATCCCCCGAACCCAGGCTGGCGATTATTTCCGCACGGTCTATGACCTGATGGTGTTGGCGTTCCAGACCGATGTTGTCCGGGTGGCCACCTTCAGCCTCGGGGGTGAGGGAGACGCCATCGCCATTCCGGAGATCGGCATCACGGAGTCTCGGCATCAACTCAGCCATCACGGGGGTGACCCGGGCTACATGGAAAAGCTGACACTGTACGACAGCTTTGCCATCGAGCAGTTCAGCTACTTCCTCACCCGGCTGGCCGAAACCAAAGACCTCAATGGCAAGCCACTGCTCGACACCACCATGGCCCTGTTCGGCAGCGGCATGTCCTACGGCCACAGCCACGGCAACGCCAATCTTCCTCTCGTCCTCGCCGGTGGAGAGGGGCTGGGCTTGCAGCATGGCAGCCATCTCGATCTCAACCGGAAGGCGGCAGACTTTGAGGGCTATGCGATCGGCGGAAACGGTGAGCTCACCACCAAGCACTATCACCTCTGCAGCCGGCCGGCCAACGCCAACGCCCACATGAGCAATCTGCTGCTGCTGATGGCCCAGCGGATGGGGGCTGAGATTGACCAGTTCGGTGACAGTACCGGGGTGCTGCCGCTATGAGCCGTGCCTTCCGCCGCGTGCTGGTGATGCTTCCTGCGGTTGTTTTGCTGCTTGCCTGCCAGCCCGGTTTTGCCGAGGAACCGTTCCGACCCCAGGCGGGTGTGTTTCCCCCGCTGGCGCAGGCCCACTCCTATCGCGGACAGCTGATCTTTCTCGACCATGCCAACCGCCGGGGCAGCCTCCGCGTCGCGGGAGATGGCATGTACTTTCGCAACAGTCCCCATCCCTTCGCGATGCTGCCCTACGGCATCATTCGTTATCACGGAGCCGCCGCCGAACTGCAGGACATTCCACTCGGCACAGTGCTGCATGCTCGGGGCTTTCTGCCCCCCGACCCCAAGCTGTCGGCCGTGCCGGTGTTGCCCGTCGACAACAAAGACAAAGATGCCAATCACAACCGGGGCGACGGCATCTTTCCGGCCGAAAATCACCTGCTGCTGCTTGAAGACGAACTGAGCTATTGCCTGCGGGAGGGCAAGGTCTGGCGGCTCAACGAGGTCACCATCAGAAACCGGGCGGGGCAGATCACTGCCGCCCGGGGGGCGGCAGACGGCGAGGCGGCGGTGGCTGAAGCGGAGACGTTCACCTTCGACGCGGCCACCCGGATCTGGCGGGCCCGTGAGGCCCTCACCGTTGCCGACCTCGTTGCCGAAGAAAGCTGGCCGGCAGAGGGGAAGCGGGCGCTTGACGGGCAGGTCGTGCAACTTGGCATCAACTGGAAGCCGACACCAGACGGCGTCTTCACCCGGTTCCACCTTTCAGACATCTGGCTGGATGACACCGCCATTGAACGGGCACGGCAGCAGCAGGCGGAAAGCCACAAGGCTTTCATCCGCAGCCGCTGGATGCCAGCCTGGGTCGATGCAGTTGACTACGGCAGCTTCGGCCGGGCAACCATAACGGTTACCCTGTTTGGCGGCATGGACCCGACGCTCTACAGCGACTTTCAGAAAGGTCAGCAGGCGTTGATGAACGCCGCAGAGAACACACTGAGGCACACCGGCGGTCAGTACGGTCCGGGGCACATGGCCTCACGAGGCAGCATTGTCGAGGTCATCCAGGCAACCGAGGAGCCACCGCTGGGCAGCAGCGGCATCCAGGTACGCTTCGAAACCGACCTAATCATTGAGGGGCTCCGGCCGCAGCGGGTTGTGCGGGTCTGCCCGACATCCTGGCCGCAGGTCAACCTGCCGAGGGAAGAGTATCTCGGAGACGGCACCTTCACCCAGGAAGACCGGTTCCCCACCCCAGCCATCTTTCCAAAATACGAATGAGACGCGGGTAATTTCTCAGCTGATCCGTTGCGACAGCCACGTCGCCTCGTAAAAACTCGGCCACTCGCCGGAACGTCAAAGAAAGCCCGACAGCCTTGGGACTACCGCGTTGTCCGTCTGGGCTGCCTTGGTAGAGATTGAACCGCAAGCTGGGGACTGGTTTCGCTCCGGGACACTGAGTCGGTAAGCGGTGACGTGGTGTGATCGGCATCATCCTCCAGGGTCTCACCTGGTTGCACCGCACCACGCTCAAAAAGCGCTGTGAGTGGTCAGTCTGCATGCCTTACGTCCTCGACGGCAAGGTCCAGTGATTGAGTGACTGAAAGAACGTTGGGCCGGAAAACTACTCGGAACATGATGCCCAACCCCGCCACAGAACATCCAACCCGCTCGTGCTTGGAAGGCGTTTCCTGAAAAGAAATCTACGTCAGGGGGAGAACTCTGAATCGTGTGCAGCATGAGATGCAGAAGGCTTTTAAACCTGTAGCGAACCGATGGGGGTGAGCGGGCATAGGCTGAGTTGGGAGGCTGAACGAAGCCTTGCGCCTCAAAGGCCTCCCCTCAGCAGTGCAACCCGGTGGCGGATTTCCTCAACCAGATTCTCAGGCAGGGGGCCCCTGGCGGCGGCAGCGGCATTTGCTGCCAGATGCTCTGGGTTACAAGTGCCCACGATCGTGGTGTGGCAGTGGGGGTGCGAAAGCGTGTATCGCAGAATCAGTTCGGCGGGCGCCATGTCGGCGGGCAGGAGTTCAGCCAAACGGGCTTCCTCCCAAACCTTATTCAGCGCGGGCCGTTGAATTTCGGCGTCGGGGCCTCCCTGGGCAACACCGCCGCGGAGGATGATCCCAGCCCCCTTCTCTGCCGCCGCACTGATTGCCTCGTGATGCTCCGGGGCAAGGCATGAGTAAGGCAGCTGAAAGGTGTCGAACACGCCCAGTTCGATCAGCCCATGCAGGTTTGTCAGTTTGGTCGAAACACCGATCAAGCGGATCAGCCCCTGGCGGCGAAAGTCGAGGATCAGATCGATGAGACCCTCACGCTCGAGCGTTTCGGCATCACCGCCGTGAAACTGCAGCAGGTCGATGGTGTCTGTTCGCAGCCGCGTAAGGCTGGTCTCGAGGTTCCGCTGAATGACCTCCCGTTTCCAGACGTGGTCGATCTCCAGGTGATCGTCGTGCTGATGGGGAACGCAGCCGCACTTGGTTGCCAGGATAAACTCCGCCCGCCGTCCCGCCAGGAACCGTCCAATTCGCTCCTCGCTGACGCCATAGTCGGGTGAGGTGTCGATGAAATTGATACCGGCATCAACGACGGCGTTGAGCAAGCGTTCTGCATGCTCGTCATCCACGACGCGCACGCCCCAGGTCCGCGGCCCACGAAGGCCCATGCTGCCGTAGCCGAGCTGGGTCACCTCAAGATCGGTGCGGCCGAGTTTTTTCTTGATCATCAGAACTCCAAGGCGTTGAGGGCGGCCGCAAATGCGAGCAGGTGCCGAGCCCATTGGCCGCCGCTCGCTTCTTGCCAGCTGCGGCTAGTCAAAGGCTGGAATCGGCTGGACGAGGCCTGCCGCTGCCGTCAACGGTGAGGTATCGCGGGTGATGCCATTGGCCTCGAGAAACCAGGTGCGGCTGTAGCCCACGGGAAGATCCGGCAGGCCGTCGGTCGCAAACCGACAGTCCACGTCAAAGCCGGGGCCGCAGATCACCAGCTGCCGATCAACCGCCGCCAGCTCACGGCTGACGTCGCCCGGGCGAGAAAAGACACCCTCCCAGCGGCTGACTGGAACGGGCTCTCGGCTGGCCAGGTCATAGGCGACCAGGCCACGATCACCCACTGGGGTTTCTCGCGCAAGACCGCCATAGCGAAGCTCGGCTGAGGTTAGCGGCAGCAGGTGTCGGGTCACGTGGCGGCCATCGTGCATGACCGGCGGCTGAGGCTGGCCGCCCTGCGCAAACCGGCCGAGCAGAGGCCGCAGAGCGGCCCGGTCCCAACCAATCTGCATGGCAGTTTCCAACCGGAACACTGCCGGTGGCTCGCCCAGAAACTCGCGGTCGAGCAGCAGCCCCATCACCCGGGGCAGTCCGGCAAAGAAGCCGACATCGACCGGCGGTGACCAGCCACCGTCTGGCAGCCGGCGGCTGAGCTGGGGCGGCTCAACGGCTATTCCCGCCTGCCCTGCGGCCCACATCGACTCAGGGTAGGGATAGTCGGTCCAGCCATCGAGTTCGAGGACCGCTGGCTGATTACTTGGCAGCAGGTTCAGCTCATTGTCGAAGGTCAGCGTAACGCTATGCCGCTCGGCGTACCCCAGCCACGACCGGGGCCGCGGCGGAGTGGTCATGCTGCCATCACTGGCTGCCAGTGTCTGTGTCACGTCGCGGCCTGATTCAGTCACGACCTGCCGAGGCGGGATGGCCGGCCCACCAATCAGCAGATCACCCGTCGGCGGTGGGCCAGCGGCCGGAAACCGTTCATCGGCAATGACGGCCCAGTCAACCGGATGGTCGCAAGCAACCAACTGCAGGCCATCGAGATAGAGCACCTCATCGAACGGCTCGG
>RFVE01000107.1 GCA_009922585.1 Planctomycetia bacterium | reverse complement strand
GTAGATCGAAAGATCACGTCGTGAGACTTGAGCCGTTCTTCCGGAAGAATCTGGTCACGCCGCTGATCAGGCTGCTGCCGACCTTGCCGGGGCCTCTTTTGCCTCGAATCTGACCGCCACGCGTTTAGAAACGCCCGATTCTTCCATGGTGACACCGTAGAGGGTGGTGGCAGTGGCCATGGTCTTCTTGGAGTGAGTGACAACAATGAACTGGGTCGCAGAGAGAAAATCCCGCAAGACGCCCACGAATCGGTCAACATTTGCCTCGTCGAGCGCGGCGTCAACCTCATCGAGCACGCAAAAGGGGCTGGGTCGCGACCGGAAGATGGCCAGCAGGAGGGCGACGCAGGTCATGGTTTTCTCACCGCCTGATAGCAGCGAGATGTTGCGAGGCTCTTTACCTGGTGGGCGGGCGACAATCTCGACAGTCGTCTCTAGCAGGTCCATGTCGGGGTCAAGCACAATGTCGGCCTGACCGCCACCGAAGAGCCGTTCGAACAGGTCCCGGAATTCCCCGCGCACTCGTTCAATCGTTTCGCCCAGCAGCCGGCGACTCTCTTCGTCGATTCGCTCAATGAGCTTTTCGACCACCTGCTTCGCCTCAGTGACATCGGCGAGTTGTCCCTCCAGTTCAGCCAGACGGCCCGCTAATGCCTCAGCCTCGGCAAGGGCTTCGAGGTTGACTGAACCGATTGAGCCAAGTTTGCGGCGGACCTCGTCGATGGCCGCATCAAGCTCGTCGCGAGCAGCTGGAACGTCGATCGGCTCGCCCTCGAAGTCGGTCGTTGCCGGTGGGGGCAGCGGGGCATTGGGATCGATCTGGTAGTCATCTTGAAGCCGCTCGAGCACCCGACTTCTCTGGTGGCTGGCCGCCTCCCGCTGAAGTGCTGCCGCATGGGACCGCTCGCCGGCGGTCTGGATCGTCTGACGGGAGGATTCAAGTGTGGCCGTGGCCAGCCGCTTGGCGGACTGGATGGCGGCCTGCCGATCGGTGACCTCTTGCACGCGGCGGGCTGATGATTCAGCAGCGAGGCAGGCTGAGGCGAATCCGTCACCGGCGGTCAGGCGTTCCAAATCGACCTCGGCGAGCCGTCGCTCAATCGCCAGGTTGCGATCGAGGGCAGCTGCAACTTCATGCCTTCTGGTCTCGGCAGCGGCTAGCCGGGCGGTCAGGGTGGCCGCGATTGCGGCCACCCGTTCCCGACAGTTGGCGTGGTCACGCTGGAGCTGGGCGACACCGGCCAGCACTTCTTCCCGCGACTGATCAATGGCCGTGAGGCTGGTCTTGGCTGATTCGATCTGTCTGGTGGTATCGACCAGCTGACCCTCGAGAACTTGCTGATTGGCAGCCGCGGTACGGACCGCATCGGCGGCGGCGACAGCGTTGGCTTCAGCTTCATGCAACTTTTGCTGCGTGCGGTCGACAGCCTGACGACAGCCATTGAGTTCCCGGTCGAGTCGGTCCCGTTCGCTGCGTTGGGCTGCTCGTTCAGCTGCAAGCTCCTGCTGGCGGTTTGCGAGCTGATGCTGCTCGTTCCGATTGTTTTCGAGTAGCCGCTGGGCGGTTCTGAGTCGAGCGGTGGCGGCGTCTGTTTCGGCTTCGAGCAGCTGCTGGCGGGCGTCGAGATCTCGGCGTTCACTGCGGCGGCTGATCAGTCCGGTGCCGGTTCCGGAGGAACCAGTCTCAAAGCTGCCCTCGGCTGAAAGCCAGCTGCCATCTTCAGCCAGCAATAGACTGCCGGCCGGAATGACGGGGAGCAGCCGACGGGCTGTTGGCAGCGAGTCAACAATCCAAACTCGACCAAGCAGACACCGCCGCAGTCGCGCGGTGGCCGAGTCTGTATGTGATTCAGAGGTAGGAGTTGTCGGAAAGGATGGCCCGATGAACGCGGGGTCGTACCCGGGGAGATCCGCGGTGATGAGATGGTCGAGCCGACCGATCAGGCCGCTGGTGTCGATCGGGCAGTGGGCAGGCTCAAAAGTGGGAGGTTCCGGAAGGCGGTCGAGGGCGATGAACCCGACACGGCCACCCGCCCGGGCGACATCTGCTGCGGCAGCGGTCAAGATCCAATCGCCATGCCAATCGAGCAATTCAGGCATGGCGGCAACGACGAGGCGTTCACCGAGGATCCCGATGGCAATGTCGACGAGATTGGCCCAGCGGGCTGTGGCGACAATCAGATCGGCTGGCAGTCCGAGGAGACCGGGGATGTCTTGCGCTGACTGTTCCAGCAGGCTGCGAGTTGCTGCCGAAAGGCCTTCGTGGCTGCTGATCAGCTCGTCCAGCAGTTGCTGGCGATCACGGGTGGCCTCGAGGCGGGACTTGTGGTCGGTGAGCGTGTGCCAAGCTGTTTCGACGGCCGCTGCCGCCGACTGCTGCTCAGTTTCGAGCCGCCGTTGGCGGTTGGTCAGTTCGGCAGCCCGGTGTTCCAGTGCAGCGAGCGTGCCGTCGGCCGAGGCAATGAGTTCCTCGAGTTGTTTGACTCGCGACCAGCCGGCTCCGACGTCATCTCGGCAGGTTTCGACCTGCTGCAGGGCTGCTGCTGCGGCATCCCTTCGCTGCTTGGCAACCAACTCTGCCTGCTGGTGTTCGAACTGCTGCCGGTCGAGTCGCCGCCGCAACTCGGCCAGTTCTCGTTCGATGGCGGTGGCATCTTGCCGGGAGCCGGCTGCCTGCTGCTCCTGCCGCTCGAGGGCTGCGGTGAGTTGCTCGCTTTCGGCAGCAGCTGCGTCGTGCTCAGCGCGACCTGCAGCGATTGCCGTGAGGGCTGCCTGCAGTTGGCTCTTGGCTTCGGCCGCCGCCCGCCGGGCAGCGGTCACCTCGTTTTCGAGGTCGTCACGACGGCCACGGAGTGAGTCGCAGCGAGCCTCGGCAGCAGCGGCCCGCTCGCGATCGTGCGTGAGCTGCTGTCGGCTGGCAGCAAGTTCGGGGTCAAGCTGTCGCTCGTCGTGGCCGAGTTGAGTGAGTTGCGCAGTTGCCTCAGCCTGTTGTTGCTCTGCTTCCCGCAGCATCGTTTCGGTGTCGGCAATAGTGGCAGCGACCTGCTCAAGCGTGGCCGTGACGTCAGCCAGATCGGCGGCAGCCGCCGTGAACCGTAGGGTCTGGAGTCGGTCGCTCAGTCGCCGCCAGCGGCGGGCCCGCGAGGCCTGTGCCTTGACCGTCTCGAGCCGACTGCCGACCTCACCGACAATATCCGCGAGCCGTTGCCGGTTCTGTTCGGCACGATCAAGTCGGCGAACGGCCTCGGAACGCCGCGAGCGAAATCGGGTGATGCCGGCGGCTTCTTCGAAGACGGCTCGACGTTCCTTGCCCGAGGCGACGAGCAACGCATCGACCCGGCCCTGCTCAATGACGCTGTAAGAGTCGGTCGCGGCACCAGTGCCGCTGAGGATTTCGCGGATATCCTTGAGCCGGCTGACACCACCGTTGACGAGGTATTCACTTTCCCCGCTCCGGTAGACCCGGCGCATGATCCGGACCTCGTCCGCCTCCACGGGCAATTCACGGGTGGTGTTGTCGAAAACAAGCGACACCTCGGCCGCATTGAGCTGTTTGCGGGCAGTTGAGCCAGCAAAGATGACATCGGTCGATTCCCGACCCCTCAGGCTCCGAACCGACTGCTCGCCAAGAACCCATTTGATTGCATCGACAACGTTGGATTTACCGGAGCCGTTGGGACCCACCACGACTGTGATGCCAGCCGGAAATTCAAACCGAGTCCGGTCCGCAAAGCTCTTGAAGCCGAAAAGTTCGAGCGCCTTGAGCGTGATCATGAACCAGTTTCCAGCCGCGCGGTATCGAACAACGTTGGCCAGATACCACTTGGTTTGTCATCCTGATCGGCTTCTGGTTCTGCTGTTTCGGAGGGCTTGATTTCCCGTGAGCGGTCGGCCACCTCTTCGTGGACGCTCAGGCGGCCATCGAACTCAGTTGGAATTGCATCGAAGGCAAGGCGGCTGTCGAGTTTTCGTTGCGCGGTGGCCTGTTGCAAAAACTGCACCAGGTCGGGGTAGCCGCCACCAAATTCGACGATGGCTCGCAGGATCGGCTCAACCTGGGGGACGACAATCTGCTGTTGGTCGGACTCGCCGGGGCGGAAGCAACTGACGGTTGCCTCGTCTCCAGTGACGACCACGACGATGGCCGGCCCAGCCTCGACCCGGAGGCCGTCGTCGATGGGATGGGATGTTCCAAACAGCACAATTTCGGCCCTGGCGGCACGGGTGGCGTGGATCAACGGCTCACCCGGAACATCGAGCACATGGAACTGACAGGCCTCGTCGAGCGACTCACCACGGATGTCTGGCAGTCGCGGATCGATCATTGCCAGCCCCCGAAAGGCACCGTAACGGGTTTCGGCGCTGCGGCTTCCCAGCAGTGAGCGCAAGGCGTCGATGCCGTTGGCATCGTCCACGATCGCTAGTGCCGCCAGTGCCTTTGGACGGGCGCTGCGGAGGTCACGGGCCGCCTCAGCCAGCGTGGGCGCAGCCAGTGATTCTCCAAGATAGGCCAGGGCTTCGGCGGCGACGAAGCGGACCTCGGCATCCTTTGATTCCAGGCCTTCCCTGAGGACACCGATCCCCTCCTTGCCAATCGCTTCGAGGCGGAGGGCTGCTCGCGGTGCCGTCACCGGGTCGGCCAGCTGGCGAGCGAGGAGCTCCAGTCTGGCGTGACGGTTGCCGGCCGGTTCGGCGATGGGAAGCGAGCGGACCACGCTGACGTAGCGGGCCAGGTTGTTTCGGTAGACCTTGGGGATTTCCAGTTCGATGAATCGATCAGTTTTTGGGGTGGCGACGCCCCGCTTGACTCCGCGGATCATTGCATGAAAGCGGCGATTGATGCAGTCACCGATCCGCTTTGACAGGCCGACCGAGCGGTGTTCGGGATTGATTGAGAGACCGATTGGCCGGTCGGTCAGGGCGACGCCACCTCCCGGCACTCTGCCTCGCAGGGTGGCGACGGAATCGAGTGTGCCGCTGGAGACCGGGTCGACCAGCATGGGGCCCTCGGCCAGGCCCAGTGTGTGGCCGTCGCGAATCCGATTGCCCAATACGGCCATTTCGACGAGCCGTGTTTCCATCAGATATCCGCCGGCCAGGCTGGTGGTATCGTGTCCAGGAGGAACTTCGACCAGAACATCGAAGTGGTCACCCTTGCGAATGCCGGGATGCAGGTTCCCGCTCACCCACACAAGTGCGGTGGACTGGGCCGCGAGCAGCCGATTGGGCTCGATCACGCCGCGTCCGCTGATTTCCCAAACCCCAAGGCGAGGTGTAGTCGCCTACGAGTTGCGTGGCCGCCTCAACCGCTGCAAGCGCTTCAAGTTCGGGACTTTGGCTGCGAATTGCGGGGCCGGCACAGCCGCAGGTGACCAGGGCCACGGCCAGCAGACAGCGGAAATAATCTGCCACCGCAGGACGCGGCGGCCGGCAAATCCGAAAACCCTCTGGGGTCTCTGGTGTTGCCCAAGTGGAAAAAGGCCAGGCCAGACTTTTTCCACGGACAGCCAGACCGACCGGTTCAAAGAAACGAACAGCTGAACGGGTTGAGGCTGCTGGAGGTGAAAACATGCGATTGTCCGGCGGAGGCTCCGCAGCGGTGAGCGGGCGATGGGGCATCGGAAAGTTGCGGGAAAATAGGATTCGCCGGCAGGCCGGTCAAGGCAGTTTGGGGCCTGGTTCTCGACGCTGCGTGGCAGTCTGAGCGGTCTTGGTGAAGCTTCGTAAACCTGCTACGGTTCGCCGCCCGGTGGGCCCAACTGGCTGGTTCGGTGGGCTCATTCATCGATGTATCGTTTCGTCGGAGAAATCTCGTGAAGACGTCCCGCGGCCGCCGCCTGCCGACCCCTGACCAGCTTCAGATTCGCTGGATGATTCGCCGCGACATGGCTGAGATCCTTTGCATTGAAGAGGAGTCATTCGAGTTTCCTTGGGCTGACGCAGACTTCACCCGCTGCCTGCGGCAGCGGAACTGCATCGGCATGGTGGCCGAGATGGGGGGGGGCGTGGTTGGTTTCATGTTGTATGAACTGCACCGGGCGAAGGTGCATGTGCTGAATTTTGCTGTCGCCCGCTCACATCGGCGGTTCGGCATCGGCACTGGCATGATGACCAAGCTGATCGCAAAGCTCACGCCGCAGCGGCGTGACCGAATTGTGCTGGAGGTTCGGGAAACCAACCTGCCGGCACAGCTCTTCTTCCGCTCGCTTGGGTTTCGGGCAACGTCAGTCCTTCGCGACTTCTATCAGGACAGCACTGAAGACGCCTACTTGATGCAGTTCCTCGCGATGCCCGACGTCTCCGAACTGCCCCACCGGCTGGCTGGCTAAATCCGAGTGCCGGCCGTCGCGGCCGAGCTCAGCAGCTTGTTGAGCTGCCGAGCCCGGTGGCAGAGCCGGCGAACTGTCGTGGTTGGGGTGGCTGCTGAGGCGAAGACCGTGAGGATCGGTGAGCCGGGCGAGATCTGGCTGCCGATGACTGGGCGATCGGCAAGCAGGGGGGAGGCTGCCTCCTCAGCTGCTCGTGTTTGATCGATCGTGAGGCGAAGCTGCTGATCCAGCTCGCTGGTCACGGTCACCAAATTCTGCGCGAAGAGAATGGCCTTGGCCCAGTAGCCATGGTCGCCCTGTGGTGGCGACGGACATGGGCTCTGCCAGCCAAAGGCTGCCAGATGAGCGGCAACCAAGCTGATTCCAGTTCGTCGTTCAATGAGTTCCATGGTTGCTGTCGGCCGCGGGTTCATCTCAATCAGGATTGGCCGAGGTGAATGTCCGCCACGTTCACGTGGGAGCACGAAATCAACACCGACCAGGCCTGCAAGTTGGGTTCGTTCGTTGATTTGTTGCAGGAGTTGCTCAAGTGACTGCCGCAGCGGGGTCTCCGGAAGCGGCAGTGGCAGTTCGACGCCGCCGCAAAAGCCAAACGGTGCCGCATGGCACCATGAGAGGCCGTTGAACTGCCGGCAGAGTCCGAGCAGTTGCGGAGGCTTTCGACCCAGCAACAGACTCACCGACAAGGGAATCCCCTCGACAAACCGCTGCCAGTACGCCGCCGGAGCCTGTAGCCGGTCTTCCGTCCAGTGGGTGATCCCGTGCCCCCCGGCACTTGCCAGTGGCTTGCAAAGGAACGAACCGTCGGTCGGCAGCCCGGCAGGGGTGGCGTGGGTTTCTGGATATTGCCAACCAGCTGCAGCGGCGAGTGCCGCCAGCTTGGATGGCTGCCGGATTGTATGAAGCACTGCTGGCCCGTTCCCCGCCAACTGCCGGTGGATTGCCAACTCGGCCAGGACCTGGGGATGATTCTCGAGGCCACCAGCGTAGACAACCGGCCCCGGCGGAAGCTTTGCTGCAAGAGCAGGAATCGCCGCCGGATATTCACCGGGCGCGAGCCGGGTGTTCTGGCAACAGGCATTTCGGAGATCGTGATCGTTGAAGAGGTCGATCGCCCCAACCCGCCAGCCGGCCCGAGCCGCCGATTCGGCCAGGAATCGTCCGCTAGCACCGATCACCAATAAATTTGTATTCATGGTGCATGACGGGGGTGTTGACGAAATGCCAAATCTGATCGGTGTCCGCCGCGACGCTGGTTCATTGTCGGTCGTTGTCCGATCGGCTACCTTTGCGAACATCAGACCCGGATGGTTTCTGGTCTGCAGCAAAACTGGACGATTTAAATTCATGCGAGGAGAAACAGAGCATGTCAATGTTCATTGGTGAAGCCCTGGCCGGTGATGGTAACGAAGTGGCGCATATCGATCTTTTGATCGGCAGTAAGGACGGGCCGGTCGGCGTTGCTTTTGCCAACGCGTTGGCTCGCCAGAGCGAGGGGCATTCGAACCTGCTGGCGGTGCTTTCGCCCAATCTGGCGGTCAAGCCTGCCACCGTCATGATCACCAAGGTCACCATCAAGGGCGCCAAGCAGGCCGTCCAGATGTTTGGCCCGGCTCAGGCTGCAGTCGCCAAGGCCGTTGCCGACAGCGTCGAGAGTGGGGTGATTCCGAAGGATCAGGCGGAAGACCTCGTGATTGTCTGTGGTGTCTTCATCCACTGGCTCGCCGAAGATGACAAGAAGATCTACGACAATAACTACAAAGCCACGATTGATTCGATCGTCAATGCCATGCAGGGCAAGCCGACCGCTGACGAAATGCTGGCTGGGAAGGATGCAGCCGCGCATCCGTTCCGCGGGTTCTAGTTTTACGGTGGCGGGGCCATCCATGGCCCCCGCCACCTTGTCCGGCTGCGGTGAAAGCCAAGGTTTCACCGCAGC
Organism: Planctomycetia bacterium; assembly: GCA_009922585.1. Lineage (GTDB taxonomy): Bacteria > Planctomycetota > Planctomycetia > Pirellulales > UBA1268 > UBA1268. The sequence continues at coordinate 27 of RFVE01000107.1, read as the reverse complement.
CGGTGATCCTCGCATCCTGCTCGGTGT
>RFVE01000106.1 GCA_009922585.1 Planctomycetia bacterium | reverse complement strand
CAACCCGCGGGAGCTTATGCAACACCTCCGCCGCCGACAGGTCAGCGAGGGGGACCAGCTCCGCTGGGTACCACCACGGAATCCCGGCAGCAGCGTCACCGCCTTCGAGGTCCGTGGCTTTGATGGCCAGGAAACCTCCCCCGGTGACTCAGCGATCTCGGTCACGAGCGGCCTGCCGACAACCGTGCCACAAGGGTAAATCTCGACGGGCTTTGGTCGGCTCTTGCAGACGATCAGGCCTCCGCTCGGGCGACACCTTGAAGAGCCGATGCGTGCTTATGATAGCGAGCCGCCTGCTCCTATAGCGGCAGACTGGCTCAAAGCCGGCTCCGCTCAACGGCGTCGCATCCAGAATGCGCTCGGTTCCGCCAAGGGGAACCGCTGCCGCATCACTGAGATCTCTGGAAACAGTTGCTGCATCAGGGCCGGATGCCGAAGCAGCATGTAGTTGCCGGGCCAGGTCACCTCGAAGTCCTTATTGAGGCAGAGAAAGGCCTGCAGCAGGTACTGTTCGTTCCAGTAAATTCCCTGCTCGTGATAGACCTGCGGATAGCGTCGCGGCAAGCTGATGTCATGGATGTGAACGTGTACGCCGGGTTGCAGCGATGGCAGGATCTCCAAGTATTCATATTGGACATCACCCCCTTCTCTGAGCACGTGCGTGCTATCGATAAAAAGCACATCGCCCGGCTGAAGCGCCTCAAACTCCGCAAGGGGCACGTCTTGGACCCGACACTCACGCAGGGTCAACCGGCCTGCAGCTGCAAGCTCGCTGACGACTGCCGACGGGTACGGTTCGATTGCGAGGATGTCTGTCTCGACCGATCCCTCCGCTGCGTTTCGGCTGTTGGCCTCGACTGCCACCCGGGTTGACTGTCCTGACCCTATTTCGATCAATCGTCGCGGCTTGAGGGATCGCAGCATGCCGTAATAAACGTGCGCATCGACAGCCATGTAGACGCCGTTGACGACATAAAACCCGCTGCCGTCACCGGTTCGCTCAACGGGAAAGGTGTCACGGAACTCATTGAGAAAAGGGGGCAGCTGATGCTGGAGAAACTCCAAGGCCTCCGGCTCCCGCATATCAATCCCTCGCAGCTGGCTAACGTCATCCCAGAAGTTGGGATGGGCCAAATCTTCATGCTGTGGCACGGGAGAGTAGTAGTGCCGCCGTACCAGATCAAAGCCCCGTTCCTCCGCCAAGGCAGCGAGCGTAGCGTCATCGATTAATGACCCTAGCTGCGCTGCTCGCACAGCCCTGCCGGCTAACCAGCGCCTCAACACACTCGTCAATTTTCTCATGATGCTCCGGGCTCCAAGATGTGTGCGAACCGGCCCGTTACGGCTCGGGGGTGAATGGGAATTGCCCCGAGAAACTCTTTCGCCGCTGCTGCTGCCAAGAACTCAGACCGGGCGCAGGTCAAGGCATTTTGAACCAGAGTTGCCCGCCGGGTGGAATCTGAAACGACCTTCCTGATTGCTACCGCAACGGCCTGTGGGTCGAGCCGATCGACCACTTCACCACACTGTTGCCCGCGAAGATATCCAATCAAGAAACTTTCGGCTGGAGCTAGGGCAACGATCGGCACCCCACTTGCCAGATAGTCGCCGAGTTTCCCGGGAGCGGACGACCGCACGATTGCCGCGACACTTTCCTCGAATGAAAACCCCATGAAAAGCACCGAGGCTTCACGCTGTTTTTTCCAGGCCTGCCCCGGGTCGACGTGACCAAACACCCTGACGGCGGGCCCTTGGATGCCCGCCTGTGCCAGCTCGTCGGAGGCCTGGGCGGTGTAGATGTGTAGTTCCGGTTGCAGGTCGCCAAGCTCTGCAAAGCTCTTCAACAGGCACCGGAAGGCGGCGTAATTCACATGATAGACCGCACCGGTATAGACGATCCGACAAGGGGCCCCGTGACCACCAGTCCAGCCGGCTGCCGCGGGAAGCTGCTGCGTCCAGGCGGGATTGCGAATAATCCTGGGCTGCTTATCGGATCGCTGCGACACGTTCGTCCCCAGCCGCTCATTCGGGACCAGCACCTGATGGGCTGTGCGCAGGACGAGCGGCTCAAAGACCTGGGCGCGCGCATGGGCGGCCGGAGCCCAGCTCCACTGGGCGACGTAGTCATCGAAGTAATACGCCACCAGTGGCAGGCCCAGGATGCGGCAGGCAATCATGGCCGCCGGCAGGTCGATCAGGTCACCCGTACAGGCAATCACCGCTGCACATCGTTCGCGGTTCACAATCGACGCGACCCGCCAGCCCCGGAGGAAACACCGCACAAGCACGCCAAAGGTTGCCCGCCAGCCGGGCCGGCACCAGGCAGCTTCGAAAGGTTCACTGGCCAGCACGATGATCGGGGTCCGGGTTGGGCCACCGGCGACTGGTTGAGCCGAGGCAATCAGGACGGCTTGTTCAGTGGGGACCACGGCAAGGAGCCGTTCCAGCACCATCGCCTGCCCTGACCATGTAGGCGGAAGGACGTGCGACACGACTGCGAATCGTGAGGAACGTTCAGCCTCGGCTGATGGCCAGCGGCCAGTGAGCCGCAGCCCCCGAACAAGCAGCCGAGCGACCGTCACACCGAGGCCGACGCTGAGCCTAATCATGGTGGCCTCAGCCCGCCCGACGATGCGCATCGATCAGTTCCTCATAGAGTGACAGGTGGCGGGTGAGGTAGGTGGCCTCGGTGTAGTCACGGGCGACGAGTGCCAGGCCCTTATCAATCACGCTGCGACGCAGCTCTGAATTCGTCATCAGGTCTGTGATCGCGGCGGCCAGAGCCTCGGTATCACCCTGAGGCACTGCGATGCCGGCGTGGGGCGCCTTCACAACGTCGGGGAGCGCCGTGCCCTCAAAGACGACCACCGGTGTTCCGCAGGCCATCGCTTCGATGGCCATCATTCCGAAGGTTTCACCGACCGAGGGCATCAGGAACACATCAGCAGCCCGCATCGCCTGCGCCACCTCGGGGCCACCCTGCAGCCAGGGCATTGGGATCACGGTGAACCGTGTCTGTAGCTTTTCCAGGTCCGCCCCGTCAGACTCAAAGCAGAGGACATGCGTGACAACTCCGTCGGGAAGCCGCAGCAATGCCTCCTCGGCAAAACGCGTGCCCTTGAGGATGTTGTGCGGCGTCCAGCGGACCGCTGCCACCCGGGCAGCGGGTGGAATTCCAAGCTCTGCCCGCGCGGCAGCCTTGTCTCCAACATGAAACACCTGCGGGTCGAGCCCAAAGGGAATCAGTGTTCGGGGCAGATGCTGCAGAATCGGGCTCTCGGCCACCCGCTGCTCCATCCAGCGCGAGGCCACGATGAGATGAATGGCCGAACGCTGCAGGCTCTTCCATTTCAGCCGCCAGTTGCGGGCCGTCTGGTCCTCCCGGATGGGAAGCGGCAGCGAAAGATCTGGGCAGTCGCCGCAACCAGTCCGCCAACGGTCGCAGGTGAGTGAGTGGACGCAGTGCCCGGTCGTGATCCACGGATCATGCAGGGTCCAGAGCACGGGCCGCCGGCCCCGGGCCAGCAGCGGCAGCATTCGCAGACTGAAGAAACTGCGGGCATGGAGCAGTTGCAGATGGACCAGGTCCGCCCGCCAAGTGACGGGCTTGAGAAACATCCCCAGTCCGAGCACGGCGAGATCAGCTTGCCTTGACTGCCGTTTCTCCAGCTGATCGGCCAACCGATTCAGCCGTCGCAGCAGTTGCGGGCCCAGTGCGTGCACTCCCGCTTCCGTCGAATACTTGATGTCAACCAGATAGTTCGACTCGTGGCCTTGGCTGAGTAACGAGCGGTGGATCACCATGCCGTTGAATCGCTGGCCTGGCAGATCATAGCTGCCGACGTGAACAACCTTCATGGTTCTGCCTGCTCCGGACCGTTGTGATCGGTCTGCCAATCAGCTGCCCGCTTTCCGCTGAACCAGCTCCAGAGCAGAGAACGTTGCACCGGCCACGACTTCTGCTGTTCCATTGCAGCCTCCCGGCGACGCAACTCAATCTCCTTGGCAAGCACGGCCTGCTCACGTTGCTGAAGACCGGCCACGACAATATTGACCGTCTCTCCAGAGGTCGCTGGGGCCATCGCGTCGCCCGGGGCATCAGCAAGATTGAGCACCGCCCACAACGCGCCGAATGGTTCGGGCAAGCGTTCCCCCTTGCCGTTGATCCGATGAAAGTCATGGCAGGCAATAACGTGCCACCGTTCATCAAAATCATCGGGCGTCCAGCCGGACCGATGCGTCTGCCAAAAGTTTCCATGGAAGCCCCAGCCATCGGTCTCTCCAGTTTCATCCTGCGGCATGAAGCCGAGTGGCGTGAACACAACCACCTGCCGGCGGGCGATTCGCTCACACTCAGACAGGGTCTTTCGACCAGCCTCCCGGTCGAGGTGTTCGATGAAATCGAGCATGAAGATCGTGTCAATGCAGCCGTCGGGCAGCACTGCCAAACACTCAGGCACCCGGTCCTGAATGATCAGCGTGGTGGTTCCCGCAAATCGGCGGCGGAGTTCCGTAACATACTCACCGTGGGCTTCAACGCAGACGAGCACATTCGGCGTTGGGATAATCGATTGTGGCCGCAGACCACACCCGATATCCAGCACGGAACATGCTGGCTTGACGAGCGCTGTAGCACGGTCATAGAGGACATCGCGTTCCACCCACTCAAGCATTCGACACCTCCCTAGCTGCGCAGGACAATCCTCTCCAAACGCACGTCACTGAAACAACTCGGAATAGTGCGTCGGCCTGCAGGGCTGTTCGATCTGTGGGGATCCACCAAGGCGTGGTGGTCGGAGGCCCGTCAACCGCACATGCCAATCAGCCACATACTGATACCAGGCAGCCCTCCACAGATATTGCCTCTGAGTTGCTGAATCGTCACCACAGTAGTGAGAAGCCACCGCATAGGCCTTCCTCTGCATGTGAAAGCGGTAGCGCCGCAGTTCTCGGGGAAAGGCAGCGCTATCAATGGTCACCTTCATCAGCCGAACAACCTCAGCCGCCATCACCTTTCCCTGGGCTGCGGATGATGCCGCCTGGGGATGGACGCGGTGCGTCGCCAGCACGGCGGGAATGTGCTTCAAACCGCCGACCAATGCCACCCTGAACCAGTAATCGAGGTCACCAGTGTATCTGAGTCCAGCGTTGCGTTTGCCCACCTGCTGAAGTGCCTCGCGGCGGAGGAATACACCAGGCCCGACCGCCACATCGAAGCCGAGCAGCATCATGGCGAGGTCATAGTCGGGCAATCGCACGGTTCGTGTGATCCGCCCGTGTGGATCAATTTCAGCCCAATCGGGATAAGCCGCCAAAGCCATGGAATCTTCCTCCAAAGCGGCAACTCCGGCCTCGATCGCTCCTGGCAAGAGCGGGTCATCGGCATTGACAATGCAGAGAATGTCGCCCTGGGCCAGTTCGAGCCCCTGGTTGACGGTGCGGTTTTCTCCCATGTTCTCATGCCGGACGGCCGTCACCCGATCCTGGAATCCCCGAATAACGCCTGGGGTCCCGTCACTGGATCCGTCGTCGAGGACAATAATTTCGGTGCGGGCATAACCCTGCGCAAGCACACTATCGATCGTTTCTGCCAAAAACGCAGCCTGGTTGTAGGCGGGAATGACGATGCTCACCAGTGGCGACGGTTGCATGGGCCAAGGTATTTCTGCGTTCAGCGGACAGCCTGATCGAGGAGCTATTTCGATGCCAATCACGGTAGCAGTTCAATGCCACTGGCCGTCAACGGCACTTTTCAGGGAGGGACAGAATGCACGCCGCCCATTCGTGTGGGCCAAGGTCAACCGTGTTGTTGTTGAGCATCCGCTGCAGCGTCCGGCATCTGTCAGCCATGATGGCAAGGTTCGCGGATGAAGGGCAGAACTACCGCTGGTAGGCTATGAACACGATCGGGCTTCCCACATGAGCAACTTTTTTTGTTGGAAACTGCATGCGCTGTTTTTCTCTCGACCAGCCGCACCGGTCTCGCTGGTTGGTCCGATTTCTTCATGCTCTCAGACCATTGCTGCTGCCACTGGCCCTGGCAGCCGGCTGCCAGCGACCGGCCCCACCACTGGTCGAGCCGCAACCGCCGGAGGTGGTCGTCGCTCCACCGCTGGTGCGCGACATCGCCGAGACCCTGGAGTTCACCGGCAACGCTGCAGCGGTTGAAACGGTCGAGATCAAGGCCCGCGTCTCGGGCTTCATCACGCAGGTCCACTTCGAGGATGGCCAGCGGGTCGAACAGGGTGACCCGCTGTTCACGATCGACGAGCGGCCTTACGCCGTCATTCGCGATCAGGCCAAGGCCGAGGTAGCTAAGGCGGTCGCAGAACTCGAGGAACTCAAGAGCGAGGTCACTCGGTATCAGGCATTGTTGCCCAAGGCGGTAGTGACCCAGGAGCAGTACGAAATCCTTGTCGCCAAACGGAACGTCGCCAAGGCAATGCTCGACAAGGCCACAGCCGCGGTCGCCCAGGCGGACCTTGATCTGCAGTTCTGTCGTGTTGCCTCGCCCCTGGCAGGCCGGGTCAGCACTCGCGAGGTCGATGTCGGCGATCTTGTCTCTGGCAGCAGCAGCGGAGCCACCCGCCTGACAACCGCGGTCACAACGGCGCCGATACGGGTTTACTTCGACGCCGATGAGCGGTCGCTGCTCTTGGCCCGGCAACGGGCCATTGCCGACCGCGGTGGCAGGGCCGTCGAGTGGCGGAACGTGAAGGAACTCGAGATTCCGGTCGCCGCACAACTCGTGACCGAGGAGGGTTTTCCGCACAAAGGAATCCTCGACTTCGTCGACATCGGCGTGAAGCCGACCACTGGGACAGTCCGCTGCCGTGGGTTGCTGCCCAATGCCGACGGCCTGATCACGCCTGGCATGTTCATGCGGGTGCAACTGACCGTTGGTGACCCCAGTCCGACGGTGCTGGTGCCCGACTTGGCCATTGGGGTCGATCAGGGCCGCCGCTATGTGGCCGTGGTCGGTGAAGGCAACCGGGTGATCCATCAGCCGGTCGAGACTGGTCGCAGCGTTGCCGATCCTGGTGGCATGCTGCGGGTGATCGAGCATGGCCTCGAGGGAACTGAGCAGATCATTGTCGCTGGACTATCGCGGGCCCGCGATGGCAGTCTGGTGCGGCCGGTCGCCGAGTCGGCGGCCAAGAACGCCCCCCCCGCGGGAGCAGCCGCCCCGTGATCAGCCAGTTCTTCATCGACCGGCCGGTCTTTGCCACGGTGCTTTCACTGGTGATCGTGATCGTCGGCGGTATTGCTGCGATTGGGTTGCCGGTCGGCCAATATCCCGACGTTGTTCCGCCGACAATCTCCATTCAGACGATCTATCCCGGTGCTTCGGCCCAGGTGGTGGCCGACACTGTCACCACACCGATCGAACAGGAGGTCAACGGTGTCGAAGAGATGCTCTTTATCGCGTCGAAGAGCACCGGTGACGGGCAGGCCGTAATCGACGTCACCTTCAAACTTGGCACCGATATTGACTTGGCCCAGGTCCTCACCCAGAACCGGGTGGCGATCGCCGAGGCGAAACTTCCCGAAGAGGTAAAGCGGCAGGGCGTCATGACCAAAAAGAAGTCGCCAAGCATTCTGCTGTGTGTCAATCTCTTCTCCCCCGACGGTAGCTATGACCAGCTCTACCTCAGCAACTATGCCCTGATTCAGGTCAAGGATGCGCTCTCCCGACTCGACGGCGTCGGTGATGTCGCCTTCCTTGGCGCTCGCGACTACGCGATGCGGATCTGGCTCGACCCCAACAAGCTTGCGACTCGCGGCCTGACAGCAGGTGACGTGGTCAAAGCTCTACGGGAACAGAACGTACAGGTGCCGACCGGACGGCTCGGCCAGCCGCCCGCTGAGGCGGGCATCGCCTTTCAGGTGCCACTCGAGACCACCGGTCGGCTGCTGGAACCTGAGGCCTTCGCCGACGTGATCATCAAGACCGGCAATGAGGCTGCCCCGGCCACCGGCCCGCCCGCAGTCGGCCGCGAGATCGTCCGCATCCGCGACATCGGTCGGGTCGAACTTGGTGCCAAGAATGAGGATACCGCCAGCACCCTCGATGGCGGCGAGACGATCACCATCGCCATTTTCCAGCGACCCGGCTCCAACGCCATCGCCACGGCCGAACGGGTGCGGCAGGAGATGGCCAGGCTGGCCCTGACGTTTCCCCCGGGCCTTCAGCAGCAGATCATCTACGACACCACCGTCTTTGTCGAAGAGAGCATTCATGAGGTGGTCAAGACGCTATTCGAAGCGGTGGTGCTGGTCTTCGTGGTGGTGCTGCTGTTTCTGCAGAACTGGCGGGCCACGCT
>RFVE01000105.1 GCA_009922585.1 Planctomycetia bacterium | reverse complement strand
AAGTTCAAGTCTACGAGTCGGCTCGCCCTGATGCACTGTCAGCTTCCCCCTTTTTGTCTCTCAGGGGCACAGCGATGATGGTCTTTTGGGGGCGAACGAATGTTCGCTGGACTCAGCGTGCAGGTACGTCCCCCACGCGGTCGGCTGTATCTGTGTGCCTTGGCAGCGCTGGTCGATCAGTCCTGAGCCGCCAGTAACGCTTTGGCTGCCACGGCGATCGCGGGACAGTGTTCCTCTTCGACCGCGCTGAGCAGCGGCAGCAGCGGGCCGGTTGGGGCGATGCCTGCGGCGGCCACTGCCTCGTGCAGCACCCGGATCGGGTTGATGCCGTTGCGGAGATCCTCCAGTGGTTCGAAGACTTTTCGAATGCTTTCAGCCTCGTCCCAGTCCCGACGGCGAATCGCCCCCAGCATCGTCTGCGAGAGAGCCGGTGCCACGCAGCCGCAGCCAGTCGTGAAGCCGCCGAGGCCAAAGTTGCGAAGGTGTGGGTCGTCGCGCACGGTGGCGTACTTGATCGCACTGATCAGCCCGTCAGCGCAGAGCCGCGCCGCATCAGCCGGCTCGATGTAGCCGTCATGCTTGATATAGAGCAGGGCGGGGACACCGGCGGTCTCAACAAACTTTCTCACACCGGTGGCGACGCCAGCGCTTGTCGTGATGCCCTGCTGCGGCAGCACCATCACCGTCTGAAAGCGATGCTGACGGATCACCTTGGCATGTTCCAGCAGCAACCCGTAGGTCGGCCCGGCCGCAGGCACGACAATTGTCTCGGCGCCGGCCGTTTCGGCGAGCATGCCCAGCAACGGTTCATACTCGGCCAGCGGCAGATGATAGATGTTTGCGTTGCCGCCGTAGAGCAACAGCGACACGCCGCCGGCTTCGATGTGGCGGATGATCTGCTGATTCGCGGCCGGATCGATCGTGCCGTCGGCAGTCCGGGCCAGCGGTGGCACGGCCATGACCGATCGTTCCAGGTGGGCGGTGGTGAGGGCGGGGGCGGTGTTCATGGGTGGAATGGCCTGCAAGAGTGATCGGGAGCGTGATGAGGCGACTGGCAGCTGCCAGCCGCTCAGAAGATATCAGGCTCAGGGGTTGGGCCACCCCGCTCGAGAAACCGGAAATCACAGCCCTGGTCGGCCTGGGTGGTCTGGTCGAGGAACAGCTGGCCATAGCCCCGGGTGAACCGGGGCTCAGGCGGCGACCAGCCAGCCAGCCGGCGGGCCAGTTCAGCCTCGTCAACCAAAAGGTCGAGCCAACGGCCCGCCTGCAGCCGCCTCGGGAGCGACATGCAGCACGCAGGTGCCGTAGCTGGTGCCACTCATGCGGGCGTCGGAGATCCGCACCATATCGCGGACACCCTGTTCAAGCAGTGGCTTGGGAATTGGCAGCATGCCCCACTCCGGCATGCCAGGTGCCCCGAGCGGGCCGGCGTTGCGCAGAATCAGCACGTCTTCGGCCGTGATGCCCTCGGCCGGCTCGTCGATGCGGGCCTTCATGTCTGGATACGACTCAAAGACAATGGCTCGGCCCGTGTGCTTCAGCAGCCGTGGCTCGGCGGCAGTCGGCTTGATGACGCAGCCGTCGGGAGCAAGTGAGCCCCGCAGCACACAGGTGCCCCCCGCCCGTGACAGCGGCTGGTCGAGCGGCAGGATCACTCGCTCATCGATCACCTCGGCGCCAGCGATATTGTCACCGAGCGTTTGGCCGGTGACGGTCAGGCAGTCGAGGGAGAGCAGCTGCCGCAGCCGCGAAAGCAACGCGGGTACGCCACCGGCATCGTGAAAATCTTCCATCAAAAATTCACCCGCCGGCCGCAGGTTGGTGATCACCGGGGTGGTCCGTGAGATTGCATCAAACCGATCGAGCGGCAGCGGCACGCCGGCCCGACTGGCCAGAGCCAACAGATGGACAATCGCGTTGGTCGACCCGGCCAGGGCCATGTCGGCAACAATCGCGTTATCAAAGGCAGCGGCCGTGAGGATTTGGCTGGGCCTCAGATCTTCCCAGATCATGTCGACGATTCTGCGACCGCAGGCTGCCGCCATGCGGGCGTGGGCTGAGTGCACAGCCGGAATCGTCGCTGCCCCCGGCAGGGTCATCCCCAAGGTTTCGGTGACGGCCGCCATTGTCGAGGCAGTGCCCATCGTCATGCAGGTGCCGGCCGAGCGGGCGATGCCCTCTTCGAGTTGCCGCCAGACACAGGCGTCGAGGCAGCCGGCCTGCCGCTCGGCCCAATACTTCCAGACGTCGGTCCCGCTGCCGAGCCGTTCGGTGCGGTAGCGGCCGGCCAGCATTGGCCCCGCCGGCATGAAGATGGCCGGCAGGTTGGCGGAGATCGCCCCCAGCAGCAGGCCCGGCACCGTCTTGTCACAGCCTCCCATTAGCACAGCCCCATCGACCGGGTGGCAGCGGAGGACTTCCTCAGTTTCGAGCGCCAACAGGTTGCGATAGAGCATTGCCGTCGGCTTCATGAACATTTCCGACAGCGACAGCACCGGAATCTCCACCGGAAAGCCGCCTGCTTCGCTGCGACCGCAGGTCACTCACGGAAAGCCGGTGCGGTCGGGTGGCTGTCACGAGTGGCTCCTTTGCCGGCAGTTTCGGGAAAACGGTCGCGATTGTACGCTGGCGACGGTCTATCTCAAGGAACGTCGCCGTCGATGACCCCGCTTGCCATTCTTATCGTCGCACTGGTGATTGTGATTGGTGGGGTGCTGGTCTTTCGGCTGCATCCCTTTGTCGTCCTGATTGTGGCGGCGTTTGTCGTGGCCGGGCTGACGCCGGTGGAGCAGTCAGCGGCAACCGTAGGCCAGCGGGTGGCGGAAGGGTTTGGCAAGACGGCAGTCAGTGTCGGCATCGTGATCGCGATGGCTTCGATTCTGGGAAGTTGCCTGACGGCGGCTGGTGGTGCCCAGCGGCTGGTGACCGCTATTCAGCGGGCTGTTGGCGAGCGGCGGACGCCGCTGGCGTTGCTGCTGGCTGGCTTTGTGCTGGGTGTGCCGATGTATGCCGACACGGTGTTTTATCTGCTGGTGCCATTGGCCCGGGCCGTCTGGGACCGAACTGGCCGGGGCTATCTGCTCGGCGTGCTGGCGATTGTCGGTGGGGCCACCATGACCCATTCACTGGTGCCGCCGACGCCTGGCCCGCTCTTTGTGGCCGATGCGCTGGGCGTCGATATTGCCACCATGATCATGGTCGGGCTGATGGTGGGTGGCTTGGCTGCTGTCGCAGGCTTCGGATTTGCCCGCTGGGCGGATCGTCGCTGGCCCCTCGAGCCGACGGCAGCGTTGGCGACCGCAAGGCCTGCTGCTACCGGGTCGCCTGCGTCGCTGCCGCCCCTTTGGGCGGCAGTGCTACCAATCCTGCTGCCGGTGGTGCTGATCAGCGTGGAGTCGGCTGCCCGTTCGGCTCCGGATCTGGTTCCTGCCAGCCTGCTGCCGGTCGTACGACTGGTCGGGGAAAAAAACATGGCCCTCTCGCTGGCCGCCCTCAGTGCGGTGCTGTTGTTGGTGAAGACTGGCGGGGGAATGGCCGCAGTCCGCAGCACCATTTTCGCAGCGGTCACCGATGCTGGCAGCATCATCCTGGTGATTGCCGCCGGGGGGGCTCTCGGGGCAGCCCTGCGGCAGTCGGGGCTGGCTGAACTGTCGGCGGGGCTTGGCACTGGTGGTGGTCTGAGCCTGATCCCGATCGCCTGGCTGATCACCGTGGTGATCCGCGTGGCCCAAGGGTCAGCAACAGTGGCGATGATCACGGCGGCTGGGGTGATGGCACCGGTTGTGCTTGCCGGCAGCATGCCGTGTCATCCGGTCTATGTGGCGGTGGCAATTGGCTGTGGGTCGAAGCCGGGCATGTGGATGAACGACAGTGGCTTCTGGGTCATTTCGCGGATGAGCGGGATGAACGAAGGCCAGACCCTGCGGAGTGTGTCGCTCATGTTGGCAATCGAGGGTGTCATCGGCCTGCTGGTCACGCTGGGCCTGGCTGTGATCTGGCCGCTCGCGTGACAGTCGAACGCTCAGCGTTTATCTGGAACGCCATGCTCGATCAGAAAATCGACGACTGGCTGAGGATCAGCGAGGCCGTGCGGATGGTGCCCTTCGCCCGGCTTGTGGATCACCAAGATCTCTCCTCCGAGTTTCCGGTACCGCTGTTCAACAATCAGAGCATTCTCTGCTGGCGGCACCACGTCGTCGCTGTCCCCGACCACATGCACCATGGCAATGCCGGCTGCTGCAAGTGGCTTCAGCGTGTCGATGGGATTTCCTTGATAGGCGAGCGCTGCGGCCTCATCGGGAAAGCCATAGGCGGCCAGACAGGCTGTCCAGTCCTTGGGACTGCCGCGACCGCTGCCCTTACCACCCGGCCAGCTTTTGAAGTCGCAGACCGGATTGTCGCCATAGATTGTCACGACATCGCTGGGATGTTCGGCCGCATATCGTTGGGCATAAAGTCCGCCCCGGCTGATTCCGATCAGGGCCGCACGGTCCGCCAGGCCGCGACCGACTAGCTCGTCATGAAACGCCTTGAGCTGGCTGATTGCCGCCGGTGATCCGAATGAATTACCAACATCGAGAAAGGCATGGTGAAACCCAGCCTCAAGCAACTGCGGGGCGGCGCACCGCTGGGGAAAAGCATTGGGAAACATCATGCACCACGACCAGGGGTTGCCCGGCAGCGGTTTCTTCGGCTCAACCACCCAGGCCGAACGCCCCTCGAAATTGAAGACGTGCCGCTGGTGCCCGTGCCATGAATCGATTGTTTCATTTGGAAAGGCAAACTCGGCGGCAGGTAGAGGCAGGCCTGTCACTGCCCAGCTCACAACGAGAAGGAGCAGCCAGTGTTGTGGCCTGAAAGATTGGGTCATCATGGTTTTCGGTTGTTGGACGCAGTGGTTGTGAGAGAACGTCGGCTATTGAAGGGAATGATCGTCACGCTGGACAGAGTACACTCCGGCTGGAGAGTCGGCAGCAGTGTCGCACACGACATTCGTTCGGCCAGTAGCTGGCAGACTGTGGCTAACGTCTGCCGCCGCATGGATGGCTTTTTCCACAGACAGCTAGGGCGGCTGCCGCAATGACCGGGTTTTGCTAAAGAAGGAATCGCAATGTCAGATCTGCATGGTCGTAATCTTATCGCTGGCACACGCTGTGATTCGGACAGTGTTCTAAAGGTGACCAGCCCCATCGATGGCAGCCAGTTGCCGGGGCAGTTCTGCCTGGCATCACTTGAGGACGTTGAGGCCGCGATGCGGGCAGCCGCAGCGGCTGCCGAGCCGTTGGCAGGCACAACTGGTGAGCTCCGGGCCACCTTTCTTGAACGGATTGCCAGCGAGATCATGGACCTGGGCGATGCCCTCATCGAGCGGGCCTGCCTTGAGACTGCACTGCCGGCGGCTCGCCTGACGGGTGAACGCGGTCGTACCGTCAACCAACTGAAAATGTTTGCGGCCGCTGCCCGTGAAGGAGCGTGGGTTGACGCCCGCATTGAGCGGGCACTGCCCGACCGTCAGCCCCTGCCACGGCCCGACCTGCGGCGGCTGAAGCGGCCGATTGGGCCAGTGGTGGTCTTTGGCAGCAGTAATTTTCCGCTGGCCTTCTCGGTAGCCGGCGGCGACACCGCCAGTGCGCTTTGCACCGGCAACCCAGTTGTGGTGAAGGCCCACCGAGCCCACCCCGGCACCTCAGAACTGGTGGCCGAGGCGATTCAGCGGGCAGTTGCGGCCTGTGGCTTGCCTGCCGGTACCTTTTCGATGCTGCACGGGGCCGGCAGTGAGATCGGGATTGCGCTGGTGAAGCACCCAGCCACTCGGGCCGTCGGCTTTACCGGTTCACAGGCTGCCGGCCGGGCATTGTGCGATGCCGCTGCCGCCCGGCCCGATCCGATTCCGGTCTTTGCCGAAATGAGCAGTCTCAATCCGGTTTTTCTGCTGCCGAACGCACTCGCTGACCGGGCCGCCGCGATTGCCCAGGGCTTTGTGGGCTCGATGACCCTGGGGGTGGGCCAGTTCTGCACCAAGCCGGGACTGGTCTTTGCCGCAGTGGGGCCGCAACTGGATCGGTTCAAGGCCGCCGTGGCTGAAGCGATCATGGCTGTCGCTCCAGCCTCAATGCTGACTGCTGAGATTCGGGATGCCTTTGAGCAGGGCCGCGATGGTGTGACCGGCCAGCCACGGACGACCGTTCTAGCCCGCTCGGCCACCAGCGCTGATCCCGCCCGCACCGAGGCGGCGGGCCTGGTCGTCGAGACTGATGCCGACACCTTCCTGGCCTCAGAGCGGCTGGCCGACGAGGTCTTTGGGCCGTTTGCAGTCGTGGTGGCGGTGCAATCGGCTGACCAGTTCCTGCAGATTGCCCGCCGGCTTGAGGGGCAGTTGACTGCCACGCTGCACGGCAGCACCGCTGACCTTGCCGAAGCGGGACCACTGGTTGAGCTGCTGGCGGCTCGGGCGGGACGGCTGATCGTTAATGGCTGGCCGACAGGTGTTGAGGTCTGCACTGCCATGCAGCATGGTGGGCCCTGGCCGGCCACCAGCGACGCCCGATTCACTAGTGTTGGCACCGCGGCACTCGAGCGGTTCATCCGTCCGGTCTGCTACCAGGACGTGCCGCAGTCGCTGCTGCCCGCTGCCCTCCAGGATGGCAATCCACTGGGCATCCTGCGGTTGGTTGAAGGTGTCCTCGACCGGCACTAAACAGAAAAGGTGTCAGGCTCTTTTCTGTACAGCACCCTGCCTGGCGACTCAGACCAGGGCTGTATTTCGCCCGGTGACCTGGAAAAGAGTCCTGACCCCTTTTCCGGCACTTGACGCGTTTTCCGGTGCCTGCAACTTGGGCCGAAGCTGAATATGGCTTGGGTTGGCTCTCGGCCGCAAGATGCCCCGCTCTCGATGTGCGACCACTGAAAGGAACCACCATGAAGCAAAATCTGAAACTCTTCATCACGCTGCTCTTTGCAGGGGTGGCGTTTGGCGAGCCAGCGGTGGCTGTCGGCCCGGAACAAACTGCCGTGATCGTCAACCAGGCGGCTGATGCAATTGTCAACTACCTCAAGCTCGAAGAGCCCCTTGGCAAGGGCGCGACGCGGGCGATGGCTCTTGCCGCGCTGCGGCAGACCGTGGACCAGTATCAGGGGACCGGCGTCAGCCATGTGTTTTGGAACGTCAACTACCAGCGTGCTGCCTATCGCAGTGCGGTCTGGCCGAGCTACTGGGACGTTTCCGATCCGGAAAAGAATGTCACCGGATGGGCTCGCGGCTATTACGAACTGCACAAGCTCGGTATCGACGACGTGTTCGCGATCGTCATTCCACGCTGCCGCGAGCGCGGCGTGTCACCGTGGATTTCGCTGCGGATGAACGACCACCATTACACGGGTGATCCCAGCCGCGTCAGCCCGCTGTTCTTTGAGCATCCCGAATTGCGATCGCGCGGCGGCAAGGGTTTGTTCAACTACGCCCGGCCGGAAGTTCGGGAGCACTATTTGAAACTTGCTGCCGAGGTGCTTGAACGCTACGACGTGGACGGCCTCGAACTCGATTGGATGCGGACGGCCGCCAATTTCGATGACGATGAAATCGCAAGCGGCCGCGAGATCCTCACGGACTTCGTCCGTGCCGTGCACCGAGAGACGGAGGCCGCGGCGAAGCGTCGCGGTCATCCTGTGCAGTTGGCGGTGCGGGTGCCGGCCAAGCCGGAGTTCGCGCACGGCTTGGGGTTTGATGTGGCGGCATGGGCCCGCGACGGACTGGTAGATATGGTAATTCCGAGCGACTATTGGAACGGATTTGCGGACTTGCCGGTGGAAGACTGGCGGGCGCGGATCGGCGTTGCCGCAAGCCAATGCCGGATCGTGCCGTTCACCGGCACCACGTATGCCTGCACGAAGGGCTGGATGGTCAACGTCATGAGCCGCAATCTTGCGGCCATGCGTGGCTTCGCGGCTTCCATGCTCGATCGCGGCGCCGACGGCATCTATTTCTTCAACAATTTCCAGCCGGTGGATTCGCCCGTCCTTCTGCGCACGCCGGAGGGGAAGGAAGTGGTGGATTGCCGGGTTGCCGATCTGTTGCGGGCTGCCAGCGACCTGCCCGGTGCGATGGCCAAGGCGCGGGTGCATCCAGTGAGCATCTATGAAACGCTACCGCCCAAGAGCACCTATCAACAGGTATTGCCGGCGGAAATCACGCCACGGAAATCACTGACGCTGAAGATTCACACCGGCCCGAAGCCAGCGACCGGTCGCTGTGTGATCCGCGTCGGACTGGACAAATCCGCTGACCTCACATCCGCACGACTTGCTGTGCGTTTGAACGGCTCTGCCTGCCGCGCGATGAAGGATCTGCCCACGCCAGCGAAGCCCAACCCGCAGAAGGGACAGCCGCGTATGAACGTCTGTGAGGTTGCTCCACGCGTGATGCAATTTGAGCCGCCGCTGGACGCGGTTGTTCGCGGCTACAACGCGGTCGAGTTAAACGTCGTTCACGGCGGTCCCCAGACTGTGATCTGGCTAG